>NZ_ASSI01000119.1:0-43412 GCF_000466765.1 Burkholderia sp. AU4i
ACGCGGGCGTTCCCCCCGCACCCCCCGAGGCCCACCTGCAGGCAGGCGAAGAACGCCTCATTCCCTTGAAACGTCTCGTTGCGTCGCCCTTCAATGTCCGGCGCGCGAAGCGCACCGGGATCGCGGCGCTCGCCAACAACATCGACCATGTTGGTCTGCTGCAAAACATCATCGTGCATCCGATGAAGGTCGGCGCGAAGCGCGCGCAGACCTTCGGCGCGGCCGCTGGCGAATCGCGGCGGCTGGCCCTGCTGGAACTGGTCGAGCGTGGCCGGATCAGTCTCGATGAGGAAATTCGCTGCACGGTCGTGTCCGTCGAGACCGCCGTGCTGATCAGCACCAGCGAGAACGAAATGCGCGAGCCGATGCACCCGGCTGACCAGTGCGACGCGTATCGCGTGCTGGTCGATGCGGGCCGCGCCGTCGCGGAAATCGCTGAAATATACGGGACGACCCCGCAACTCGTGCAGCGTCGCCTGAAGCTCGCCCGCGTCTCGCCCAAGCTGGTCGATCTGTTCCGGGCCGACGACATCCGCGCCGACCAGATGCAGGCGCTCGCGCTGTCCGACAGCCACGCCGAGCAGGAAAGCGCATGGTTCGACGCGAAGCCTCATGACCGCGAGCCGCATGCGATCCGACGCAAGTTGGTTGCGGGCGAACACGACTTTCAAAGCAACCGAATTGCCCTGTTCGTTGGGATCGACGCTTACGAGGCGGCAGGTGGTGCCGTGCGCCGTGACCTGTTCTCCGATCAGGGCACGGCGTGGTATGCAGATCATGCCCTCATGGAGCGCGTGGCGGTTGAGCAACTGACGACCATTGCGGCGAAGGTTCAGGAGGAAGGTTGGGATTGGGTCGAGCCGATTACCGTGTTCGACTACAACGCAAAGGTAGGCTTGCAGCGCGTGCCTGCTACCGCCGTCCCGCCCACCGAAGCGCAACAGCAGGAAATGGAGGCGATCGACGCGCGGATGAAGGCCATAGAACAGGAGCAGGAGGCCGACGATATCGATGAAGAAACCTACGAGCGCCTGTGTGACGAAGAGACCGCCCTTTCTCTGCGCTACGCTGCGATCGAGGAATCGCTGTACGTCTACACGCCGCTCCAGATGGCCGGGGCCGGTGCTGTCGTCACCATCGACCAAGAAGGCGCGCTCGAAGTCGTGCGCGGGTGGACCCGGCGAGCCGAGACGCCGCCGGTCGGAGACGACGAAGCCGATGGCGACACTTCGCTCGCCAGCGCCGGCGAAACGCCGACGTCACCCGCAGCGAGTGGCAGCCTTGCACAGGCTGCACCGCCCGCGAAGGACCCGCATTCGGGAACGCTCACGTTGCGCCTGAATGCCCGGCGTACCGCCGCCGTCGGCATGGCGCTCGCGCGCCAGCCGCACGTCGCGCTCGCGGTCCTCGTTCACCGATTTCTAGTCACCGACTATGCGCCCGGCTCGATGGCCAGCGCAATCGATATCCAGTGGCACGACCATACCGGCAAGGTCGAGCGGCATGCGACCGAGCTTGCCGACGACCTGCCGTATCGCCTCTGCGCCGAGCAACGCGGCGCGTGGGGCGGCATCGTCCCGAACGATACCGGCGCGCTGCTCGCGTGGTGTATCGAGCAATCCGATGAACGGCTCATGGTGATTCTCGCGCAGTACGTCGGCGCAAGCGTCGATGGTGTCGCGACCGATGACGGCGCACATAGCATCAACGCGCTGATCCCCGCGCTGAACCTCAATCTCGCCGACGAATGGAAGCCGACACGCGCCAGCTACTTCGACCACGTGTCGAAGGCACGCATCGCGGAGGTCGTGACCGTCGCCGTGTCGCCCGCAGAAGGCATGCGGATCATGAAGCTGAAAAAGGGCGACGCGGCGATGGAAGCCGAACGGATCGTGAGCGGCACCGGCTGGCTTCCCGATCACTTCGCCCGCGCCGAAACGCGATCGCGGCCCCTCTGGCGCAATCACGCTGCAACGTCGTCGGACGTGGACGAGGAAGAGGACGGCGACGACGATCCGAAGTCATCGGGCTGGCACGATGCCGACGAGTCGGACGACCGGGCCGACGTGACAGACGATGGCCGCGACGATGCCGCTGTCGCGGAAGCCGAGGGTATGCCGCCGCGAGACTGACCTGATTTTCGCCAGCGGGCGCATCTTGCCCGCTGATGCTTTGCGCGCGACTGCCCGCGTGCGCTGGCGGACCAGGTCGCAGCTATCCGTAACCGCCCCCCGAAATCTCTCACCTTCCTTGCCTTCGTCGATCCCGTAAAGGCTCACCAGTGTCGCGCCGTGCTTGGCGTGCATGTCGCTTCGTCGCGTGCACTGGCGGCGCTTGTCCGGTTCGTTGGCTTGTGCGTCTCCCTCCGCTGCGCTCCGGGCCGGGCTTTCGCGCTTCGCGTCGAGCCTCGCTGCGCGAGTCTCGCCCCTGACGGGCTTCAATCCCTGACGTCTGCGCGCCGTGCCGGCGCTGCGCGCTTCGCTTGCTCGTGGAACACGCGCCCGCTGCGCGGGCGGACAGCAGGTCTTGCGCCCGGCGTTGCCGGGCGATAGGACGCGGAGCCGCGAGCGGCCCCGCGTCGTGTGGCCGGACGGGTCGGGGAATGCCGTGTTTGCGCTCCATCCTTTCGTATCGGGTTAAGCGCGTGGATCTGCCTTCCGGCCCGCCTCTTTTCGACGCATAGCGGAATGGGTCAGGGGTGCAAGGGACTTTCGCGGCATATCCTCGCGCGCTTCGCGCGCTCCGGTATTCCACGGTTCCCTTGCACCCCTGACCCACCCCGCTAAAAACGCGTCGAGGCGGCTCCGGAAGGCAGATCCACAACCCGACACGAAAGGACGAAACCATGAGCGCAAACACCCCCAACCCATCCAGCCACACCAACAACGCGGGCGTTCCCCCCGCACCCCCCGAGGCCCACCAAAAGGCAGGCTTCGCGCGGCGCTCGAACCGGCTTCGTCTGATCGCGGCGCACTGGCTCGGTTGTGCGGCCGACGCGCCCATTCGTGTCCTGCATCGCTGGACCCGTCCGGATGACGACGCACGCGCCGTGCGACTCGAAACGAACGTAGCCGGTCGCGTGCAACGCATCACCCTGTTTCGCCTCACGTCCGGCGCGTGGTCGCCGGTTTGGCAATAACCCGGAGAATCGACATGACTTATCAATCTGACGCACTGATGATCGAAGGCATCACCGAAGGTCACTACGCGATTACGAGCGACGACGGATTCGCCCCGCATATTTCGGTCCACGACGCAGACGGCGACAGGATGTTCACGCTGCCGTCCGGTTGGACACCGGAACAAATCAACGCGGCCATCGCAGTCTACGACCGAGGCTATCGGCACGGCGAAAAATTCGGCGCGTCGAAAGCGCAGCGCGCAATTCGCGACGCACTCGGCATCGTTCATTAACCTCGTGCGCGTCCGCCGTGACGCGCTTACCATCCTTCACATACGGAGTCGAATCATGCGCGGTCTTAATATTCGTGTTTCGTTCGCCCTTGCCCGGATAGCAGAAATCACTGACCCGGAAAGTTCGGACATGATCGAAGTTCAATGGGAGGCCGAGGCTCTCGGGCACCGCGATTACTGGGACGGTTGCGAAGACGTGCCGACGATGTTCGCAGACGAACCCTATCTCCGGAACGCATGGATGCGCGGGAACGCAGATGCGGAGACGGGCGAAGAAATGCAAAACTGTTCAGGCTGCACTGCTGCGCGGGGCGATCCCTGCCCGTATCACGGATGAAGCCACGTTAGCGCTGCACCGCAGCGCTTATCACGGAGAATACACGATGAACACTGCAACGATTCTGAGCATCGAGCAGCTTGAGCGAGCGATCAATATCTGGCGTTCGCGGAGGCCGAGCGTGGACGGCGACCCGATCCTGTGCCGTGAGGCGCGGATTCTGGCCGATCCGTACGCCCTGATGATTTTCCACCGCGCGACGGAGATTGACGCGGCGAAGCTCAGTGACGACCAGCGCGCCGCGTACAACGGTGCGTTCACGCAGTAGAGCATCGTTCACCCACTCGACAGGAAGAACGATGAACATAGACCAACAGCATGAGTGTCTCGCTATCCTCAGCGCAACCATTGGCGAGAACCCGGTTCACTGGTCGGAGATCAAAGCCGCCGTGAGCGAAAAAATGTCGATCCGGAACTGGCTCGACGTGCGTGGCGTGCTCCAGTGGGGAATCAACAACGGCCGCTTCAAACGGATTCCCGACGTCCACGTCGAAGCGTATCAGCGTGTTTGACTTTGACGCCCGCTCCGGCGGGCGAGCGCCCAGCATTGGGAGGATAGAGATATGGCCGTATACAGCTACAACGACGCGTGCGAAATGACCATCACGCGCGCAGAGGCCGAGGCCGAGGTGCGCAGGCACTTCGGAGATTTCGCGGAATTCTTGGCCGACGTCGGCGACCGTGAGGAATACGAGGGACGGGAAATTCTCGACTGGCTTGGTTACTAAGCCGCCTGTCCGGTCCGACGACGCTGCGTTTTCGCGCGGCGTCGCGGGCTGGCGGGCGCTCGCTGCTACGCCGCGACCACCCGCCAGCCCGCGACCAATGCGTTATCCAGTTTGCGCGCTGCGCAAACGAATCGGGGCAATCCCGCTCAGCGCAAACTACGCCCTTCGCCGGATTGCCCCTACGATCACACCGACGCGCCGTCAGTAACTGTGGCTGGCGTTCCGCCCTGGGCTGCCGGTGTCCGCTCCGCGCCGGTTTCTCTGAGCGCCGTTTTCACTGCCTCGAGCCGCACTTTCCACTGTTCCGCCGAAATCTCGTCGAGCCCTTCCGACCGCAGCAGCTCGAGTACTTCCTTCTGGTTTCGTTCGCGATCCTTCCGGACCTTTTCGCGCAGCTCATCCTGTAGCCGCTTCAACTTCGCTGCCGCTTTCGTGATCTCGTCTTCGATCGATCTCGGCTTCCGCGCTGCTTTTTCCGATTGCTCACTCATTTTCGGGTTCTCCCCATCGTGATATCGGCCCTCGCCGCGCATTGTACCCATTTGCCATTCCACTGCGGTAGCTTCAAATCTCATCCAGTTGCCCGCGAGCGGGCAAACAGAGGCGATCGCGCTGAACACCCTGGCAAGCTCGCAACCCGCGCGACCCACATATCCACCGCACCCCGCGCTCGACCCGGTGTTGCCACACACTGACGTGTGGACAACACCGCGCGGCGCCCGGCTCTGTGATCTAGACCGATCACGGCCGGGCGTCCGGCACCGTGGATATGTGGATCGCGCGAATTTCGTCCAGTTCGGTCGCGCTGCGGCGCGCCCGAATCATCCCGCTGACCCGCAATCCGGCCACGGGCCAGCGAAATGCCGCGCGCGCCGGATTCCCACTCGTCTCCGCCGAGTGAAAATCCGGCGCGCGCCAAAATCACGTTTGTTTGCGGAATGCATGCATTCCGCAAATCACGGACGCCCCGCCCGACACCGACGTCGAGCGGTACACCGACCATCCGCATGCGCCCAAATTTTTCCCTGCGCCGCATTGTCCACATATCCACCGCGCCCCGCGCCCAAACCGGTGTTGCCACACACTTACGTGTGGACAACACCGCGCGGCGAACGGCTCCGTGATCTCTATCGATCACGGCCGTTCGTTCGGCACCGTGGATATGTGGACAATGCTCATCGTGTCACTACTGCCTCACCTGCTGACCACGTCCCACCGAACCCACACTCTCGCGCCGAACCTGCAAATTCCCTCGTACCTCCACTTCCATCCCTACTCCCGAAGTTGCACTGAACCGCTCCGCTACGCTCCGAGGTGAGAACGTCGAAAATCAACCGCTCACGATCCAAACTACGCCGTCGCGTTTTCCCCGTTTACGCCGATTCCCTTGAGCGGGAACCGCCGTACCTCACCGGGTGAAGGCTCCGCGACCGGCCCAAACCTGAAGTGAAGTTGGCCACGATCGTCTTAGGAAGCGGGGGAATCCCCGCCCCCTAAGACGATCGTCACACACCATGCAACGTTGTTGCGGTGTGTCGCGCCTTATGGCGCGGCGCCTTCGGCGTCAGACACGCGGCGAAACAGGTGTGACAGATGGCCGTTTTACGGCGCGGAGCGCCGCATCCGTCATATGGTCCAACGTCAGACGAAACAGGGTGCGATCTATATGATTAGGATAGCATATCAAATTGAGATCGAGGCGAAATGCTTCCGGTACTTGGGACATAGCGTCAGACAGTGGATTGCGGAGCGTCTGACGCGTCATTCGAATGGGGGCGCTGCGGCTAATCCGAACAAGGGTTTTGCGGTCAGACATGCGAATGCTCGCAAAACGCAATGTGATGCCGATCGCCGCGAAACCCGCGTCAATGTTCGTGTTCCGTGTCAGACAGTCGATTGCTCAACGTCTGACAATCAATAAGTAGCTCTATGAAAATAAAGAGCTTATTGCGAATTGCAACTCAACGTGCTACTGTCGCAGCACAAAAATGCAGTCATGAGGGCCGTAATCGAGCGCGGTGTCGTACGTGAGGCGAGGTTTTCCCTCGAATCGACGGGCGCCAGCTCTATTCATTCCAGGCGCTTTTCATGACATCTCGGAAATCCCCCTCGGGCATCGAAACCGGCCGAGTCAGTTTTCGCGACAATCCCGACGTCGTCCGCTTTTACAAGAAATCCGCGCGGGCGCGCGGAATCTCATTTTCCGAATATGCCCGGCGGCTCGCCGAGCGCGGCGCTCTTGCCGAATCGGTCGATCAGCTCATTGAATCGGTCCAAACGTCTATCTCGAAGGCCGACACTCTTCTGCAAGAGGCTCGTCGCGCATCCGGCACGGGGACGGCCGCTGCGTCGAAACCGGCAGTGTCGGCGTTGCCAGTGGAACTAGTCGAGTCGATTTTTCTCTGTGAATTTCTCCTGACGGAGATTATGTCGCGCAATGACATGACAGCCGAGCGCCGGGCGAGGGATGCGGCCAAGCAGCGCGCTTCCGTGTTTCTCCAGGGAGGCCAGAAATGACACAGAAAAAGCCAAACGGGCTCTTCCAGGATTTCTCGACGGGCTCTGAAATCTGGACGCATCGAGTTCAGTTGGTCTTCGTTGCGATCCGCAATATCGTCATCCTTTCGCTTTTCCTCGGGCTCGTAGCCGGCTTCATCTATGCCGCATTTTTTGTTGACCGTGAAATCTGGCGGATGGCCGTAGCAAACGTCATCGCTCATCTACGGTCGGTGCTCATGATGACCGCCGTGCCGATGGAATACGAGGTGAACGGGCAGTTGGTGCATCTCCCTGTCGACCAGATAGCGTCCCTCACCGATCCGGTTTGGGATGTTGCCAGTTTCGCGTTTCGTCGATTTCTGATCATCGTCGGTACCGTCGCGGCTTGCACTTGCGCCGCAATCGCCGGCTACTGGTACGAGTTCGGCCGCAGCACAATGGCCGACAAAAATTTGCGGGGCGCGACACTCGTAAACGGAAGGCAGTTGACACGGCTCATACGTCAGAACGACGACGCCAGCCCGTATTCGATTGCTGGCGTGCCGATGCTGCGGAATGCCGAAACACTGCATACGTTGGTTGTCGGTGCACAAGGTACGGGTAAATCTCAACAATTCTTCGACCGGCTCAGACAGGTCAGGGCACGACGAATACGTGCGATTGTTTACGACCCGTCCGGTGAATATGCCGAGGAGTTTTACCGTCCGGGCAAAGACATCATGTTGAACCCGTTTGACGATCGCTCGCCAAACTGGAACATCAAGTACGAGATCGAGGAGGAATACCACTACGACAGCATGTCGAACGGCCTCATCCCGGATCCGCGCGAGGGCGACCCGTTCTGGTCCCTGGCCGGCCGTGAGGTGTTCCGCGATGTCGTTCGAACGTTACATAACGAAGGCAACCTGACGAACCGGAATCTCTACACGTCAATTGCAATGAGCAACCTCGACGGTATCTATCAGCTGCTCCGCAACACCGCTGGTGCGTCGTATGTTGATCCGAAGACCGAGCGTACCGGCATGTCGTTGAAGATGACGGTACAAAATCAGCTTTCGGCATTCCGATACCTGCGCGACGATGGCGAGCCTTTCTCGATCCGGAAGTGGGTTCAGAATGACGACAGCGATTCCTGGATCTTCATTTCGACACGTGAGGAAATGCTGGAGGCGATTAAGCCAATCCTCTCGCTTTGGGTCGACATCGCGATCAAGGCGGTACTGAACCTCGAGCCGATTCATCGCGAGCGACTACACCTCTCGGTCGACGAAGTGCCGACCTTGCAGAAGCTCGACATCATGAAGCTGGCGGTAAGCAACACGCGGAAATACGGTTTATGCATGATGCTTGGCGCGCAGGACATGCCCCAGTTTCTCGACATTTACGGCGACTACTTGGCACGGACGATCATCAACGGTTGTCAAACGAAGTTGCTCTTACGCGTCACCGATGCGGAAGCAGCAGAGATGTTTTCGAAGATCATCGGCCAGACAGAAGTCGAGGAAAAGGACGAATCCCTATCGTTTGGCGTGAACTCGCAGCGTGACGGATTCAGTATCGCGAAGCGTCGCTTGCTGCGCGACCTCGCGTTGCCTTCGCAAGTTTTGAGGCTGCCCAATATGACGGGGTATCTGGTCTCTCCCGGCGAATATCCAATCGCTCGCGTGAAGTATGGCTTTGTGAAGCCGAAAAAGAACCAGCCGGCATTTATCAAGCGTAAAGCATTCAGCGAGCTGTTTTCGCCCGTCGACGGCGTGCCGATGCTGAGTCAAAATCCCGATGCATCCTCTGCCACCCCGTCGCCGGACTGGATAGCGCACCCAGAGATCCTCGCATCTGCGACAGGTGGCGTCGACCCTGACACGGGTGAAATTGTTCCACCGAACCCCGGCTCTTGGCGTTGGGGCGGTGGTGCCGAGCAAGGAGACCGAGCATGAAGTTGATTCGCACACTTTTGTCAGCTGCCCTTCTCACGGTAGCTCCGGCTTTACCGGCATTTGCGCAGTCTGCCCCTACGCCATTACCACCCGGCGAAGCGTTCACCATGCGGATGGCTGATGCGTCCGACGGGTATGTGAGTGTGATATTCCACGTCACGCCGGGCTATCGACTCTATCGTGATCGCGTCACGGTCACGACGCCTACGCCTGGGCGGATGATCTACACCGTCCTGAAACCGCCAGGAACGATGGTGTACGACGCAGCCTTGGGAAAAGCCATCGAGACCTACGATCGTGATTTCCGGGTCGACGTCTCGATGTCACCCACCCGACCGATAGACCTGGTTGTCAGGATCCAAGGGTGCGCAATTGAGGCGGGTGTCTGCTATCCGCCCGTCGAGCGGAAGTTCCACCTGTCAACTCGTGGATAGAGCGGAGGCAACGATGAATTCCCTTTCGTTCAAGCTAGTCGAGATTCACGACACGGACGACGATGATGTGGTCGGCGGGCAGGACCTGCCGTATCTGGTGACAGCGAGTTACGAAGGTAGCTATCAAACCGCCGTCGACATGATTCATGCGGATAAATCCCTCGATGCGTTCAATGTTCAGCCAGCCCAATCGCGCTGCAAACTTCCGTTTCATATTGAGTTTTGTACGTTCGACAGCCGAGCCATTCACACATTCTTCGGCGTACCACGGCCTTTGTCGCCCGAACAGGAACTCGCAGACCGCTACTGGAGAAGTGCGTACGCACGCACGGTTGGCGAGCTGCGTGCTGCACTCGCTGACCTGCCCGACGAATTCCCGCTGATCCACTCTGGCTACGATAGCGACCTGAAGGGGAATAAAAATCGGCTGGGTGTCCATGTCAACACAGGCGAGTGGAAATGGACTACTCCGGACTGCCCGGATTACAGCCGACACCCCAGATGGGCGTTGCGGATTACTTCATTCGATCCCTGTATCTGGAAGCAGATTGAGGCAGGCGCGTGGCGGGACAAGCGGTACTCCGACATCAAATAGGCAATCGACGTAATCAGGTGCTTGGGCGATCTGATCGCTGCGAGCAACTTAAAGACCTGGGTATCCGACAGATCATGCTAAGTCTGCACAACATCGCCAGCGCTGCGCAGACGCGCAGCTACTTCTCGAAAGACAACTATTACACGCAGGACGAAAACACCGAGCACTCGGCATGGTTCGGGGCGGGCGCCGCACGCCTTGGCCTGGCCGGGCAGGTCCAGCCCGGCATATTCCTGAATTTGCTCGAGGGGCGACTCGAGGACCAGCAGCTCGGGAAATGGGTGACCGACGAAGCTACGGGAGAACGCAAGCAGGACCACCAACCCGGCATCGATTTGACCTTCTCCGCCCCAAAGAGCGTGTCGCTTTTGGCTGAAGTCGCCGGCGACGGCGGCGTCCGGGACGCACACGAAGCGGCTGTGCACGCAGCGCTTTCGTATCTCGAGGAGAACGTGATCCGCACGCGTGCCACTCAGAACGGCGTCACCACGATCGAACATACCGGCAACCTGGTCGCGGCGCTCTTCAAGCACAACACAAGCCGGGATCTTGACCCGCAGACCCACACCCACGCCGTCATCATGAACGCGACTGTACGCTCGGACGGGAAATGGCGGTCGATCGACAATCGAGAGATTTACCAGACTCAGAAACTTGCAGGCGCCATCTACAACGCGCAGCTCGCATCCGGTCTCCAGCAGCTCGGGTACCGCTTGTCGAACCCTGATCGTCATGGGAACTTCGAAATCCAGGGTATCTCACGAGAGCAAATCGAGCACTTCAGCCAACGGCGGACGGCGATCAAGGAAAAGCTCGGCAAGCGTCAGCTGGAGCTCGACTCGGCCTCCGCGGCTGACAAAGAGCGGGCTGCGCTTGCCACACGAGAGCGCAAGACCGACGTCGACCACGAGCAGCTTCTGAGCGACTGGCAGGACCGCGCGCAAGATCAAGGGATCGACCTCGCGGCATTGCGTACAGCGGCCGCCGAGCGCAAAGCGCAAGGTATTGAACCGCCAGTGAAGATGACAGGCCGTCAGGCGCTCTCGTTCGCCGCTGCACACCTGATCGAGCGCGAGGCGGTGGTGGACAAGTCCGAGCTCGTCGAGACGGCAGTCGTCCACGGTACTGGCCGAGTATCTCCGCAAGATGTGATGAAGGCATTCAAGCAGCTCGAGAAGAATGGCGACCTGGTGGCATTGCCAGAGGAACGCTATACGACGCGGAAGATGTTGGAGAGCGAGCGCTGGGCGCTCGACTTCGTCAAGCAGGAACAGGGGAAAGCGCCGGTGGTGCTGGACGCGGCCAAGGTGCAGGAGCACATCGCCGAAGCGGAACGTGTGCAGCAGTTTGCCTACACGTTTGGTCAGCGCGATGCGATCGTGCTCGCGCTCACGTCCGAAGACCGGTTCGTCGCGATCCAGGGGCTGGCCGGCACCGGCAAGACCACCATGCTCAAAACGCTGAACGAAATCGCGGCGAAAGAAGGGTACGTCGTGCGAGGTATGGCGCCGACCGGCGCAGCCGCAAAGGTGATGGTGAAAGAGACGGGCATTGCAGCAGAGACGGTCGCAATGTTCCAGATCAAGGAACGGCAGCTGCAGAAGGACATCGAGTTCGCGCAGCAATACGCGCCGGATTTCAAACGTCGGCCGGAAGTGTGGGTGGTCGACGAGTCGTCGTTTCTTGCGCAGCGGCAGATGGCGCAGCTGCACCGGCTCGCGGAGCTCGCGGGCGCAAAAGTTGTGTACTTGGGTGACACGCTCCAGCTGCAGGGCGTCGAGGCTGGCAAACCGTTCGAACTCGCGCAAAAAGATGGCATCTCCACTGCCTACATGACGGACATCAACCGACAGAAAACGGACGTCATGAAGGAGGCAGTGGACATCATCACGGGCAGGAATCAGCTCGAAGCCGGCACGCGGCTCACAGACGTCGAACTAAAGCGGAATGCCCAATCGTTTCAGTACCTGTCGAAGCAAGGTAAGGTTCTGACGACCGGCGAGGTTGTGACTTCAACGGTCGACCTGATCCTGGCCATGAGCCCCGAGCAGCGCGCGCGCAACATCACGATCACGGCGTTTAACCGAGATCGCATAGCAATTAACAAGGGGGTGCGTGAAGGTCTGCAGGAGCGTGGTGAATTGTCGAAGAACGAATCTGAGCACGAAATCCTCATCTCGAAGGGATTCACGCGCGCGCAGATCAAAGAGGCGCAGTACTACAGCGTAGGCAACGTCGTGCGCTTCAATCGTACTTATCAGCAAATCAACGCCGACAAGGGCGACTACACACGGGTGCAAAGCGTCGATCACGAAACTGGTGTCGTGACCCTCGGCAAACGCGACGGAACTACTTTCGCGTGGGAGCCGGCCAAGCACAACAAGGTTGAGGTCTACGCCCCGGAATCTCGACTACTGGCTGTCGGTGATCTTATCCGCCTCACTCGTAACGACGAGACGTTCAAGAACGGCGAAACCGCGCGCGTCGTCAAGCTCGCGGGCGAGCATGCCGTCCTCGAGGTCGACGATCGAGGGATGATTAGCCACCATGCCGTGAATCTCGCCACGAGCCAGCACTGGGACCATGCGTATGCGTCGACCGTCCACGGGGCGCAAGGGGCGTCAAAAAATACGGCGATCTTTGTGATGAACATGCCGCATAACGAAGACGCCAAGAAAAACGACCGAGAGCTTCTGGCAATGGCGGAGGTGTTCGGCGACCGAAGCTACTACGTCGGCGTAACTCGCGCATCTCATGACATTCAGATCGTCACGAATGATGTTGTGCTGGCGCAGCGGGCGATTACCGAGAAGCTTGATAAGTCGACCGTGATCGAAGCGATGAACCAGGAGGTTCGGGAACAAGCGATCCAGCACGAACAACGAGAGATTTGATGCGCCTTTGCTGAACATAGTTCGACATGCGAAGGAATATCGTAGCTCAAGTACTACCGCTAGATTGTTTGGCGAGAGGGCGCAATTGTGACGATTTATCCGTCGCGACACGAGTCAACTGATCGAGGCGGAATGCCCTCGTAAAAGTGACAGGAGTGCTCAAATGCGACAGTGCAGCGGTACATTTCGACTGAAACATCTTGTAATATTTTGTCGGCGAGTGGCCTACCTGCCACCGTCCTTCCGTCATGCGGCCAGCGGGAGAGCTGTCGATCATCCACCTAACCCAGCGATTCGACGACACAGATATGCGCTGCAGCAGCCCAATTTTTCTTTTTATCGTTCTGGCTACAGTGGCCAGAGCGGAGCCGATTTTTCTGATTCGGGACACCCCCGCTCGGACGGTGTTCCTGCAGACCGAGTCGGTCCGGGAAGACACGTCCGGCAACCTCGACTTTACGATGAAGTCGATCGCAAAGCGCGGATATAAGCCGGCCGGTGCGTCCGAAACGATTGCTATTGCCTTGACCGACTATCAGATGGATTGCTGGAGAAGCCGCGTCAGAGAAGCGGGCACCCGATACGTCACTGACGAAGACAAGGATGCCGGCCGGGCGCCGGACTTCACCCGTTCGTGGGTCGCTATTGCACCGGGGAGTGAACTCGATGTTGTTCGCAAAAAAATCTGTTGAGGGTGCCGAGCCTCAAGTTCATCCCAAGGGAATCGAACGAGCAACGATCGCGATTTTTGCTGTCTTCGTCGCACTTTGCCTGCTCGTCGTATTTGTCGTCGACCAGGCGCTGAATTCAGCGGAGCAGTTCACAAATCGGTCAGCGGATGCGCGAGCAACCGCGATTGCGCGATCGTATGCCAACTATCTCTCGGAACGGACAGCCGCAGCGGACGTTCTCGCGCGAACCGTTGCCTTTCAGTATCGGAACCACACGGGAAAGGTGGACCTTACCCGCCTTGTCGCGGCGGGCTTGCTTGCTCCAACCGACCAAACGCTCGTCACGCTCGTGAATGCCGACGGGATGGTTGTCCAGGCCTGGCCGACGTCGCCCGAATCAACGGTCCACCTTGGTGACCGCGAACACTTTGTCGCCCAACAAAATTCGGTGAAGGACGAGCTGTACATCGGAGCACCAGTGTTCGGTCGGGTGTCGAACGTCTGGACGCTGCAATTCACGCGCAAGTTGTTCGACGGTGCCGGCCGTTTCGCAGGCGTGGTTGTGGTGTCGGAGCCGCTCGACTTCTTCACGAAGAGCTTCGCGAACCATGCGAACCTTGGTACGGACGGCGCTGTGCTCGCGTTCCGGCAAGATGGCCGGTTGCTCGTACGCGCGTCGTCGGACGGTACGCCCTTACCTACAGGCGAAGCGCTCGATCGCTATGTCGGTTCCGACGGTTCGTCGAACTTCATTTTCGATCCGGTCGACCACCATCGTCGGCTCTATGCGCGCCAGCCCGTTCCTGGCTATCCGATAACCGCGATCGTCGCACTATCTGTTCGCGACATCTACGCCGATCTCGAGCGGCAGAAGAACGCATACTGGGGGTGGGCATTCCTCTTGGTGCTCGCCCTGACAGCTGCCGCGTTTCTAGCGAAGTCTTACGTCAGAACCCTGCTGCAACAGCGCGCGATCGAAGCGAAGATCGCCGAGACGGATCAGTTGACCGGTCTCGGAAACCGGCGCGCACTCGATACCTATACAACGGACCGGTTCAAGCGAGACGACCGGCCCCCGGTGGCGCTTGTGCTATTCGATATCGCTGATTTTGCGGTGATCAACGAACGATACGGTGACGACGTTGGCGACAGCTTCTTGAGAATGGTCGCGAATCGGCTTACACAGTTGACGAGCACGGCGGACCTCGTGGTACGAGTTAAATCGGATCAGTTCGGTGTTGTGCTGTCCGGAAATGAACCGGCCGCGCGTGCCCTCGAGTTTGTTCGGGCGCTATTCGATTCATACCGTTTCCCGGTTCATTTCCGAGGCTACAGCCAGGACGTAACGTTAAGCGTTGGCATAGGTACCTCGGAATATGAGGACGCGCCCGGAGCTCTTCGCGGCCAGGCGAGCTACGCGCTCGACCTTGCGAAGCGCGCGACCTCTCAAACGCAGCGGAATGAATATCGCGTCTACGATCACGCGATGTTCCAGCAGTTCGGAGACGAGCGCGGCATCGACGAAGCTGTCCACGAGGCAGTCTTGCATGGTGGAATTGAAGCAGCATGCACACCCACTCTGAATCCGCGAGCGAACACCGTAGTTGGAATCTGGGCCGAGCCGTTACTCCGCCGCTCTACGGGCGAAGCACTTGCCGCCGGCACTTTCATGGACGCCGCAGATCGGAGCCGCCTGTCGAATTCCGTATGGACCCTGGCGATTGAACACGCGACACACACGGTCGCGCGCTTCGGCGATGACTCGCTGCTTTGGGTTCGCGTGCCCGTGACGTTCATCCGAGACATCGACCCGGACCGCTACATCAGCCCAAACTCGTTGTCGCCGGCGCGATACAGACTGGCCGTCTCCGGCCTACTCGATCGCCAGCTCGATGAGATCAGTGTTGCGCGCATTACTGCCTTGCGTGGGCGAGGCGTCATGATCTACGCCGTTGTGAATCTGGACCGCGGCACACCATTCGCCCTGTTGTCAGCTTTGCCCATTGACGGGCTGGTGATAGAGGGAGATTGGGTTCAGGCCTCCCCTGCGTCGTCGACTGCTGCGCCGGTGCTGAATGGACTCATCGAAGCCGCCGCGGCGACAGGCTGGCAAACGGTGGTTACTGGCGTCACAACGCCGGAACAACTGGCGTGGCTCAGCGCCAGATCCGTTGCGACCGTCTCCGGGCCCTACGTCGACGCGACGTGGCCGGTCTCGCTGCACCAGAACTAAGGTGACGTGCGATGGGCGGGATCTGGAACGGTGACTCGCTGCCAAACGACACGCTGCGTAACGTCGCAGTTCCGGTGTCGGATGGGCGGCTTGTCTTGAGTGTTCGCGGAAGCGTGGACACCGGTTACCTGCTGGAGCGCCGACGCTGGTATGTCGACGGCCACCTCGGGATCCAGCGGTTGCCCCTCGAGAACCCATCCGCGCTTACGGCATTCGCGGAATGGGAAACTGCTTTTCTATTCCCGGAGCAACACTACGGTCCGCTTCGCGAAGCGGTGCCGCGGGCACAGCACCGCTTGAGGGGCGGCACTAGCCTGCTGCACGCGACGAACCGCGCTGACGCCGAACTCGTTCGCATGCTTTCCGATGCAGCAGAGCGAGCTGAATTGGCCGACTGTGTCTTTCACGCGTTTCTACTCGACGGAACCGAGCGAAATGTTGTCTTGCACGACACGCTGATCGCCGGGATCGGCCCGGACTCTGCGCTGTGGTCGCAACACTACTCGAACAAGGCGCTTTATCGTAGTGATCCGGTGTTCCTCCAGACGCGTCACCACAACTACCAACCCGTCACCGCATCCGATCTCCTTCACGCGCCAGGAAGCCCCCTCGGGGAAGTGCACAGCTATCCAGCGTTTCAGAGCAGCGCTTTCTTCCCGGCGCGCCACGAGGCTGCACTCGGTATCCTGCATGTCGGTCGTTCGTTGCCGGCGCCGGCTGGCGAGGCTGCATTGCTCGACGCCCGATCGCGAAGCGACTGGACCACACTCGCGCACGACATCCTGCGCTACTATCTGGCTAACCGGCGTGCCGAGGCGGTCAATCAACTGGCCCTCACGCAGCTCGAGCACCAGGTACTCGCCCTGCTTGTGGCCGGAATCAAGGCAAACGAGATCGAAACCCGCCTGAGCATTTCACATGCGGCGCTACGAGACGCGCGACAGTCAATCAATCAGAAAATGGGGACGCATGACATCCGGGTCAGCGTCAACGAGGCTAGGAATTACGGACTCGTCGTACCTTCATATTTCTCGCGGTAATATCAGACAAGATTTTCATTAGCCACTCATCTATGGCAAATGTGGCTTGCCGCACAGTAACCTCTCGGTAAATCGGCAGTCCGCGCGATCCATCGTCAGCGGACCTAACAGCGAATACCGCGATGAAGCTGCGAACAATAGCGACACTGATCACGTTACTGGGGGCCACACAAGCGGCATTGGGTTTCGCCCAACAGCTGCCCAGCCAGCCATCGACCGACTGGACGATCGCGACAGCATACCCTGCTGACACCGTTTCCGGGCACGCTGCTACGGACTTCGCACGCACGCTCGAAGCTGCTTTGCGCGGCACCGTTCACGTCTCCCCGCGCTTCGAAGTGAAGACGTTGCCAGCCGCTATGGCGGACGACCCCGCCAGATTGCCTTTTGGCCTGCTTTTCGCTGGTGATCTTGCGGCCAAAGAGCCGATCCTCGCGTTGTCCGTTCGACCGTACAGCGTCACCTCGATCGAGGAAGCACGTGAAATGGCGCAGCTGGCGAAGCCAGCGTATCGCACGGCGCTCGCGCATCAGGGCTTGGTGCTATTGGCTGTTGTACCGTGGCCGCCGACGGGCATCTGGTCCCGCAAACCGATCGGTTCGCCCAGCGATTTCTCGGGCATGCGCGTGCGTGCCTACGACGAGTCGTCGCGACGTGTCATGGCTACGCTCGGAGCCCAGGTCGTCTCGCTGCCGATACAAGAGGCCCTGGTTCAGCTGAAGGCAGGAAAGATCGACGCAATCATTTCGTCGGGCGACGGCGATGCCGGCCGCGCATATGCGGACGTGTTGCCGAACTTCACGGCGCTCCGATATGCCTATCCGGTTTCGTTTCTGGTGGTCAGCAAGCGCTTCCTCGACAACCTCGCCGCACCGCAGCGGGCAGCCGTGTTCCAGGCCGGCATAGAGGCTGAACGCCTGGCGTGGGAGCGGCTGCCCGAACGTGTTAACCGGAACTACCGGTCGATGTCGACATGGGGTGTCACCGTTCATGATCCAGCGCCGAAGCCGTTGATCGCTGCCGTCGAGCGCGCGGCCAAGGCCGACACGACCATCGCGATCGAGACGGACTACGAAACCACGCAGATGCTGACTCAGTTTCACAGCTGCTCGGTATCCCATCGAGCCTGCGATCCGCAAATTGACCGGGAGGCGGCACGATGAGTTCTTCCAAGCGCACGCTCGCGATCGTCGCGATCGTGCTCGGCTATCTCGCCGCACTCGCGCTCGGGCAGCGGCACGCCGAGTCCCAAAGCGGCGTCACCGTCTTGCCGCTCGAAGACGCGAATGCGAGCTGCCAGATCGAGAATCACTATGTTGGCGACGGCCAGATCCGCGGGCGGCAAACGTGTTCACCGTCAAATCAGCAGGGTGCAGGCCATGGCCGCGATTGACCTGAACGTCGACATTGGCGAGGGCGGCGCAAACGACGACGCCCTGCTTCCCTATGCGACTTCGATCAACATCGCATGTGGCTGGCACGCGGGAGATCCGGTGACGATGCACCGGCTCGCGGCGGCAGCTCTCGCGCGAGATATCGCCATCGGTGCTCATCCGAGCTACCCCGATCGCGAGCATTTCGGCCGGCATCCCCTCGAAATTGACCGTGAGGAACTGTGCGCTGGAATCCAATACCAAATCGGCGCCCTCGCCGGCATCGTAAAAGCGCTTGGCGGACACCTGGCGCACGTCAAGCCGCACGGCGCGTTGTACAACGACGCCGAGCAGGAGCCGTCCGTGGCCGACGCAATCATCGCGGCTGTTCAGGCTTTCGATCCGTCGCTGGCAGTCTTCGGCCTCTCAGGCGGCCGCCTGGTCGCCGCAGCCCGCGACGCCGGGCTCATTGCGATCGATGAAACGTTTTCGGACCGAGGCTATCGACCCGACGGAACCTTGGTGCCGCGTTCGGAGCCGGGCGCCCTCATCGATGATCCGAAACAGGTCGCCCGCCGTGCCGCAGAAATCGTTACTGCAAGGCGCGTCCAGGCTCACGACGGGGGATGGGTCTCAATCGCCGCCCAGACCATATCCCTGCACGGCGACGGGCCGCACTCGGTCGAGTTCGCACACGAAATTCACGCAGCTCTGCGCGCCGTATCTTGCACGCTCAGCCGCCCGTTAAGGGTTGACACCAAGTCTGCGATCCCGTAGCCTATAAATCAAATGTGATATCAAAACATCAATTTTGATTTTTGATTATCTGAACTTGAGAAAACTGCGCAAATCACCCAAAACGTCTGCTTCTTTGTCTTCGAGGAATGCCGGCACGAACATGGGGATCACTCAGGAAGAGCTATCGCGCAGGGTAATTTTGATAGACGAGACCTATGAGGTCGAAGTCTATGTAGGACCGTCCAAAACGTGGCAGGTGGATCTGGTCTTGAAGTCTGGAAAGCGTGTTGAAGTTGAGACGCAGCGCGGAACGCCCAAGATGTGGCGAACGTTGGATAAGGCACTGGACTTTGCGATTGCCTACTGCACCCAGCGATCCAAGCTGACGGTTCGATACCAGGACTTAAAGCTAGAGAGCCCGGAGCTGGACTGAAGTGAGCGGTTGATGCAGGTGCGGGAACACCGGCATCAACCTGACCATATAGCAGTGTCTTGAGAGAGAGCACCCATGGCTTTGGCCATTGTACGCCATCCGACGGGCGCCGCTGCGCTCGTACGCCAGCACGCACGCGTTAATTCGTTACCCGATGTAACGCGCCCCGCCATTCGCTCGGCAGCCCTCGACGCCGCAGCGGCCGTCATGCGCCTCTCTCGCACACTCACCAGCTGGACTCGTCGCGCCAGCTCGTCGGATCAAATCTCCCTCTACTGCGTCAGCAATACCCCTTGTCCTCGTGCCAGCGGACTTTCCGGCCCTCGGATGCTGGCCTTCCGCTTCGTGCAGCCCCCCTTGCACGAAGCGCTTTTTATTCCTGCTCGGTCCTGCAGCTCGGAGCTGCGCGATCGGCGCCCCTGGTAGGTAGCAAAAGATGCAGCTTCCGATTCCTACCATAAGACAAATAGGACTACTGATCAAACTGGCAGTCCTGTCGTGTCGAGTCGCACATGCGTCCTGCTGGGAAGACGCCGGTTCGCAGTATGGGATCGACCCGGCGCTCCTGAAGGCAATCGCGTGGAAAGAGTCGCGTGGCTGGACGGGTGCCCGCGGCCCGATGCTCAAAGATGGAAACCAAGCCATCGGCCTGATGCAAATCAACACCGTCCACTTACCAACGCTCGAGCGCGTGGGCATTCAGCGCCGAGATCTGTTTGATGCGTGCACGAGCCAGCGCGTCGGCGCCTGGGTGCTGGCCAACTGCATTTCTCAGTTCGGCTCGACCTGGAAGGCGGTCGGTTGCTACAACACCGGCCCGGGCTCCACCAACACGGCGGCCCAGCTCCGGTACGTCCGCGACGTGCAGCGCTATTACGCCGCCTACAAACGCGCCCAACCGGAGGCCCGATGACCCGTTCCATCACGTCGATCGTTGTTCGATTTACTACGGCGGCGCTTTGCAGCGCGCTCGCTTTCTCGTGCGGCGCACAAACCCTTGCTTCGCCGCAACCCGTTGGCCGACTCTCCGACGTCACGCAGTTTGGCATGCGTCCCGACGGCCAGTTCGTGCTCTGCGATGGCGACGAATGCCCTCCGCGGACGGTTAAGCACATTGCGCAAGCGCCTGTTGCGCGCGCATCCGAACCCGAGTGGACGGTCCCCGACCCGGCTACTCGGCCGGCCACGAAACGCAAGGCCGTTAAGCACAAGCGGCACGTCTCGCACAAGCCGCGCGTGCGTCTCTGCAAGTAGTTTTCAACCGCCACCGCAAGGAGCCAGCATGTCCGTCATCTTGAAGTCTTTCGCCAACTCGCTGATTGCGCCGGAACACGTCGCATATCAGCTCGACCCCGGACGTCGCGACGCGATGTTCGAGGAACTCCGCCAATGGGCGAAGGCCCTGTTCTTCACCATCCTGATCCTCGCAATCGTCTTCACGTGTCTGCACGTGGCCGCCTCCGATGGCACCGAGTTCCAGGACGCGTCGCAGAAATTCGAGAACTGGGTCAAGGGCAACGCCGGCAAGCTCGCCGCTCTCGTGTGCGTGATGATCGGCATGTTCATGGCTGCCGTACGCAAGGATTGGAACTGGCTCTTCGGCGGTGTCGCGTTGGGCCTGCTGGTCGGCATCATCGTCGGCATCATCAACGCAAGCTTCACGGCGACTATCTAAGGAGACCGAATCATGGCAGCCGAGGATCTATCCCACGCCATCCCCGTCACGCTGGACGATGCCCCGAAGTTGCTTTTTTGGGATTGGGACGTCGCGATGGTGGTCATGACCGGCATCACAGTCGGCCTTGGCACCGGGTTCCCGATCCTCGGCGTTGCCCTCGGCATCGGTCTTGCCGCCATCTACTCGAAGTTCTTCAAAGCCGGCACCCACCAAGGCGCCCCATTTCACCTGCTCGGTTGGATGACCGGGCAGCCCCCCATGTCGGACCTGCCCGACAGCTACATGCGTGAATTCCAGGGGTAACCGAACATGAAACCCGAAAACGCCGAGAACGAGCGCGTCGATCTACGCGGGCAAGTGAAGTTTCTCAAGCTCTGCCTCGTCTTCAGCGACAGCGCGGTCGTTCTGCTTCTCATCTTCGTGATGTTTCTCGTACTGCGCGACCCTACCCGGATCGTTCCCCCGGAGATCCGTCATGCCTACGTAATCGGGGCTGGCACCGCGAACGGCGACTACCTCAGTGACATGTCCGACTATGTCGTGAACCTTCAGGCGACCACGACGCCCGAGACTGTCGACCACAACAACGCGGTCATTCTCAAGATGACCGATCCCGGATCGTACCCGGCCATAAAGACGATGCTCGACGCGGCAGCGATTCGGATCAAACGCGAGCGCATCACCACGATATTCGTGATGCGAACCAAAAGCATCGATCGGCCGAACAACCGCGTCACAACCACCGGCACGTACAAGACCTACATCGGCGACAAGCTTGTCGGCGAAGAGGATCGGATCCTTCTCGTCGCCTTCAACATCACCCTGACAGGACAGACCTATGTTCAGCAACTTGCGCAAGTGGATAGTCGCGGCAACGTTATTCCCAACGGCAGCCGCTAACGTTCTGCCCGCGTTTGCCGCGCCACTCACAACGAGCGACCCGAGGGAATACACCGTCTCAGCGACCGAGCAGAACCGCCTCGAGATTGCGGGGCGAGCAATCAAGCAGGTCGTCCCGGCGCACAAGGGGGCGTTGACGTACGTCAAGGACAGGAAGAACGGGGTTTTCTACTTCGCGTTCGCCAACGGCGACGCGATGGGCACCGAGACCCTCTTCGTGATCGACGATCAGGGCGCGACATATCAGCTGCTGTTGCAGCCCCGTCGTGTGCCGTCCGCAAACATCATCGTGCCGTCCGGTGGTGATGGCACGGTCCGGAGTTCCGGACCACGCACGACCGCCGCCTCGTCCGCCTATCAGAGCGCCATCAAGGATCTCGTCTACGAGATGGCTGCCGCGCAGGGTGATCCCGCTGCCGATCCGATCGCGTCTGCCGTTCCCGTGAATCAGGACGTTCCGCTGTGGAAAGAGGCTCGCCTGACCTTTCAGACGAAGTACGTAGAGGACGCGTTCGTTGGCGAGCAATACACCCTCACGAACGTGTCCGGGAGCGACATGGTGATCGCCGAACAAGAGCTGTATCGCCCCGGCGTCGTTGTCATTGCGGTCGAGCAGCAAACGCTCGCGCCGGGCGACAGCACGCGCGTCTATATTGTTAGGGAGCGGGCCCGCGATGAGTGACCGAAACGATTCGTCCGCAGGGGCGGGCACGAACGATCGCATCAAATCGCGTCAGCGCGTGATGATGATCGTCGCGATGGTTGCGATCCTCGCTGCGACGGGCGTCGGCCTGTTTCTCAGCAGCGACACGCCGACGACTGCGAAGCCGAAGCCTGTCGTCGAAGCGATTCAACCTCCCGGCTCGATCAGCGACCGCGACGCCTGGCGTGGGCAGTCGGATGCAAAGCTGCTCGACATCCAACAACAGATCCAGCGCATCGCAGCCGACCAGGCCAATAGCAAGGCGGCTATCGACAAAGTAGCGTCGGACGTCGCTGGCCAGAAAGCGGCCGAGGCCACTGCTGCAGCAAGTGCAGCGGCCGCCGCGTCAGCTGCTGCAGCGGCGTCCGCTGCGACGCCGGCATCCTTCACTCCGGCAGCGTCGACGACGGCATTGAACAAGCCATTGCCGGTAGGCACGACTGGTCGCGGCCTGGGTGGCAAGCGCGTCCTGACGCCGCCAGGCGATAGCACAGCGCTGAATACTCCGATCGGCGAGACCATGCCGGCCTCGAACGAACTCGAGATTATCGACTTCGACGATAACGCAGACGCCGGTAGCGGCAGCGGTACAGCAGGCGGTGCCGCCGGCAAGCTCGAGGTTCAAGGTTTTCCTGTCGATGCCCGCGCACGTCGTTACAAAATGACCACGTCGACCAACGGAGGAGCAGTTGGCGGTGTCGGTGGAAAGGGAGACGTCAACCTGCTGCCGGCCGGCTCATTCATCCCGGTCGGGATGCTCAACGGCGTCGATGCCCCGACTGGCGGGCAGGCGCAAAGCGACCCGCTGTCAGTTGACCTCGAAGTGATCAAACCGGCAAACCTCCCGAACGGCAAGCGGCTCGATGTCAGGGGCTGCCGAATCGTCTCGAGCGCATGGGGTGATCTGTCCTCGGAACGCATGATGGGCCGCACGCAAACCTTGTCCTGCATTATCGGCGGCCACCCAGTCGAACTCGACATCAAGGGCAAGCTCATCGGCGAGGACGGCAAGGAAGGTGTCCGCGGTCGCCTTGTCACCAAGCAGGGCCAGCTGCTCGCGAACGCCATTTTGTCGGGCACGCTCGGCGGGATCGGTCAAGCGTTCCAGCAGTCCGCGACGGTCACGTCGTTTGGTGGTGGCGGTGTCGCTCAAACAATCGACGGCGGCCAGGTCGGCCGAGCAGCGATTGGCGGTGGCGTTGGCACGGCTGGCCAGATGCTGGCGCAGTACTACCTGAAGGCCGCCGACAAGCTCTTCCCTGTCATCGAAACGGACGCCACCCGAACGATCGAAGTCTCAATCACGAAGGGTGTGTACGTCGACGCCGCAACTGCCGCCCTGTTCGAAACGCGTTCGACGCTGGACCGCTCCCGCAATCGCAATCGGAGAACCCGAGATGAATAACCGCCTTTTGCGCGTTCGCGTCCGGCTGCTCGTCGCCGCGCTCGCCATCACCTTGCCCTACGCTTCCGCTGTCCGAGCGGACGACGGTACCGCAGCTGCGCAGCAGGTCGCCGATCATCTGACGGCGACCTACCCGAAGACCCCGTTCCGCGATATCAAACCCGCCCCGTTGCCTGGCCTGTATGAAGTGTCGATGGGAGACAACGTCGCGTATACCGACAGCACCGGGCGTTACTTCCTGTTCGGCCATCTGTACGACATGCAGGACCAGGTCGACATCACCGAACAGCGCAAGGCGCAGGGATACAAGACCCGCTTTCCGGCCGCGGTCCTGAACCACGCAATCAAGACCGTGCACGGCAACGGGCAGCGCGTGCTCGCCGTGTTCTCGGATCCCGACTGCCCGTATTGCCACCAACTCGAGCAGCAGCTGACGATGGTGGACAACGTGACGATCTACACGTTCCTCTACCCGCTCGAATCGCTTCACCCCGACGCGATGACCAAGTCCATCCGGATCCAGTGCTCGCCCGATCCGGCGAAGGCGTGGAAGGAATGGATGACGGAAAACCGCCTTCCGCCGCTCGTCTCCTGCCATCACCCGATCAACGACAACATCGTGCTCGGCTCCCGATTGGGTGTCACGGGCACGCCGACCATCATCGCCGAAGACGGCCGCATGCTGCCCGGCGCGGTGTCGGCGGCGCAACTTAACGCGTGGCTCGATGCCGGAACGCGTACCGCCGCCGCGAGCACGTCGCCCCAACCGCAGGGAGCGCTGAAATGAACCGGATCCCCCTTCGTTCCGCGGCACTCATCGGGTCAATCGCATTCGTACTCGCCGGGTGTTCATTCTCCGGCCTGGACGCCTCCAGCAAATTCTCCTGCAAGGCCCCGGACGGCGTCGCATGCGCATCGATGTCCGGTGTGTACGCGAACATCCACCCGTTGCCGCTGCATCGGTACCGCCGCTCGATTCCGGCTCGCCTGCGCCGAGCGCCGGCGCGTCGGGTCTGGCCGAAGAAGCGATGCGCCAAGCCGCGATGGCCGGCGACACGCTCAAGCAGTTTGCCGCCGGCGTGCGGATGCCGGACGCATCAGCCGTGGGGCGCTGATCATGGCACAGTTCTTCGACCGATCGTGGATTCGGCAGGCCCGCGACGCCGCACAGACCTTCTGGCGCGACGCCGTGCTTGGTGAAACGCCCGTGCAGGACGACATCGAGACCACGCTGAACTCCCGTGAAGGGATGTCACCGTCCGGCCTCCATCAAATCCTGAAGTACGACCAATACGACGATGCAAACGGGCTTTTCTACAACGACAACGCCGTAGCGTTCTGCTTCTCGGTGGTTTCTCAAACGGGAGCCGACGAGGACATGGTCAGCCAACTGACCACCCTATTCACTCCGATTCCTCCAGGTACCGGCGTGCAGTGGTGTCTGTTCGGTTCGACGCGGGTGGATGCTGTTCTCGAACATTACGAGGATCTCCGGCACGAAGCGGTCGAGGCGGGCAAGGTCGATCCGATGTTCCTAGAGATCGCCCGTCGGCGGACGAACTACATCCGTTCGATGCAAGGTCAATCGCTGTGGGAGTCGGCGCCGTTCCTTGTGAAGCAAACAAGGCTGGTGTTCTCCGTCACGCGCTCGGGATCGCATCGGGATCACACGCTCGTGAGCGAGATGGCCGACCTGAAGTCGACACTCATGTCGTCCCTGCGCGCCGGAAAGCTGCCGGCGCGGCAAATGGACGCCGACGACCTGATCGCCTTCCTGTTCCCGATCTTCAATCCTGAGTTCCTGTTCAACGGCGAACCGATGCCGGACCTGCGCTACGACCCGACCCGACCGATCAAGGAACAGATCACGGCATTCGGGCACCGCGCTCGCGTCCGTACCACCGAGATCCTGTTCGGGGTGCCGCCCGCCGACGACGAGCAGGATACACGCGTGGCCGTTCGAGCGTTTGGTGTACAGCGCTATCCGAGAAGCAAGCATCTGTGGGAGATGACAGGCATCGTTGGCTCGTTCACCGATTCGCAGCTCCAGTATCCATGTCCGTATCTGATCTGCGGCGGCATATTTACGCTCGATCGGAACGTGGTCGACAGCCGTGTCCAGGTCCGCACCGCTCGCGCGCAGCAGAACGCTGAATCGAAGATGGCCAAGTTTCAGCCCAGTCTGTCCGCGCAGAGCCGCGACTGGAAGATGGTGCAGGTCCAACTCGATGCGGGTGGGCAGATGTGTGAGCTCTATCACACGCTGATCCTGTTCGCCCCGCGGCAGCAGATCAACCGGTACAGTCAGACCGCGATCAACCTCTGGGACAACGTCGGCTTTCGGATCGTGCCGCTTCGCATGATGAACCTGCAGGCGCTGTACGCAAGCATCCCGATGACGTTGACGAAGGGCGCGCGCGGCGATCTGAAGCGCAATCGGCTGATGAGCCAGAAAACCACCGTCAATGCGGTCGACATGTCGCCCGTACTCGGCGAGTGGAATGGAAACGGCAACCCAATCATGTTGTTCTACGGTCGGCGAGGGACGATAACGCCGGTCGATTTCTACCGAAACCGCCAGGGCAACTACAACCTGTTCGCCTCGGGCGTGTCTGGCGCCGGTAAAACCGTCACGCTCAACGAAGTGGCTTTCGGCTATCGAAGCGTCGGCGCGCGCTGCGCGATCATCGACGTCGGCGGCGGCTACGAGAACTTCGTGAACATGCTGGACGGCGCGTTCATCCGTTTCACGTTGAACTCCAAAATCTGCGTCAACCCGTTCTCGTGGGTCGGCGTCGACGAGGAGAACACGTTCGAACAAGAACTCCGGATGCTCAAGCCGCTGATCGGCCGGATGGCGTCCCCGGAGGCGCCCCTCAATGCACTGCAATATGCGTTCATCGAGGAAGCCATTACCGTCGTGTGGGGTCGGCACAACCGTGCGTCCAACCCGACGCTGATCTCCCAGTATCTGCAGACCGAGATCAAGAACGAAAAGGGCGACATCGAGCGAATCGCATACGAGCTTGGCCGGCAGCTGCGTCCGTTCTGCGAAGGCGGTGTCTATGGCCGCTTCTTCAACGGCGAAGCGAACATCTCGTTCGACAACGATCTGACCTGTCTCGAGCTCGAGGAGCTGAAGGACGCACCCGAGCTTCGCCGCGTCGTTCTGTTCGCACTGACGAGCAAGATCGCACACGACATGTACATGTCGCCGCGCAACCTTCCCAAGCTTTGCGTGGTCGACGAAGCGTGGCAGCTCCTGGGTGACGATCGCGAGACCGCGCTCTTCATCGAAGAGGGCTATCGCCGTGCGAGAAAGTACAAGGGCATTTTCGGTTTGGGGACACAGTCCATCGAAGACGCCTACAAGAACGACGCATCGAAGGCCGCGTACAACAACGCTGACTGGAAGTTCATTCTTCGCCAGGACAAGCAGAAGCTCGACAGCCTCATCAAGGACGGTCTCGCCAGCTTCACGCCTGCCGTCGAGAAGATGATTCGGTCCCTGCAGAAAGAGGATGGCCAGTTCGCGGAAATGATCATCGACTCGCCCGACGGCCAGATGCTGGTGCGGCACATCCCGGACCCGTTCGCGTTACTCGTGGCCACGTCGACAGGCGAAGACGTCGAGGAGCGCAACCGCCTGCTGAAGCAAGGCTACACCCACTTCCAGGCACTCGAGATCATGCTCGAACGCCGTCTCCAGAGGGCTGCAGCATGACGACCGAACCGAATGCCGCGCGGCAAGAGCCGACGATGCCCGAAAGTCAATCAACGGCCGCTGTCGACCCGGTCCAGGCCGGAGCGCCGGTCACACCGAGCCCCGCGCGGCGGGACTGGATGCGTCATGTCACGCCGATCCTCGCGTCGTCGATCGTAACGCTCGCCGTGATCGGACCTTTGCTGTACACGACTTCTGCGCACCGTGCCGCACCCGTTGCCACGATCGACCTGCAGAAGCTCGTCGAGGCAGCACAGTCACGACAGCTTGCCTCGTTTCGAGCAAGCCACGGCGCGCAGGCCGTGCCGAGCGCGAGCGATGCTCAGGCTGCAGTGGACGACACCGCACGGTTTGCGCGGGAGCTATCCGTGGCGGTCGACACGCTAGGCCGGACCTGCCGTTGCGTGCTGGTCAACAAGGCCGCGATTCTGAACACCGAGGTAGTCGCCGACTACACCGATGCCCTGCGCACGCAGCTCAAGCTGGATCAGTCGACGGGAGCACGGAAATGAATGTCGTCGTCGACTATCCGGAGGAATTCCCGCTTATCGGCGTAGACCGCAAAGTCTTCGACCACCAGGTACGTCGTGTGTTCGCGCACCCCAGTGCGTACTCTGCGAATGAGCTCGACCGGCTCGCAGCACGCATCGGCCTCGAATCGCGCTTCCACTCGCCCGAGTATGACGAGCTCGAAGCGTTGCTTTCACTCGTCCGTACAGACCCTGATCAGGCCGTGCTTGATCAATTACTCGTGCGTGCGGGCGACTTCCTGCAAGTCCGCCTGCGTCTCCCCGAGTTTGCGAGCTCGCACGACGACGCCGGACCGCTACCGTCACAGATCCCGCTCAGCTGGAAGTTTGCCGGAGCGGCCGCACTGGTCGCGGCCATGGTGGCTGCGTTCATATGGGGGGCGCCAGCAGTTGCGTCGATCGTTGACACGATCATCGGCGCACCGAAGGTGTCGCGCCCCATCGGCCCCCTTGCCGCGACGGTTAGCCCGTCCTCATCGGGATCTGCATTTGATGTCGCACGGCAAACGGCCGCGCCGAACTCGACTGCATCCGCATTGCCGATCGACGGCACAACGGAGCTGACGCTCACCACCTGGACGCGCGATCCGCTCATCGCTATGGACGGGATCAAACGATTGATGCCCAAGATCGACGGGAGCGAATACCAGATCGACATCACGGTGTCGCAAACGTCGGCCCCGCAGACACCAGAAAACAAGGGAGACGTAAGCAAATGACAAAGAACGTTGATTTGGCCATCGCGGCATCGAACGTAAGCCGGGGTGCTCGAATGGCCGCGGCGTGCGCTTTCACCGCGCTCGCTTTAGTGGCATGCAGTCAGGACTACCGGTCGTCGGCGCCCGAGCCGGTTTTCAACCAGCTCTTAACGGATCGGCTCAGCAAAGCGACGCTGTCACCGCATGTCATCCGAATCGACTGCTACGTTGATACCGGGTGGCTGAACGACAGCCTGGCATGCGATGTCGCGATGCACGACGAACAGTCAGGCAAGAAAGCGTCGGCGTTCAAGGTTCGTAGCTATCTCAGCTCGGCCGGGCCGAGGTCGGGTCCCGAATGGCAGTTTGATGCCGATACTCTGCACGATTCGAAATTTCGGCTTGTCATTGAGCAACCGGATCCTGCGGTCCGCCGCGTTCAAGTTCACGCCGACCAGTCCCGGGTGTCGTTTGAGGACGCAGAGTATCTAGCGGACAAAGCCGTTACTGCGGTTGATGAATACCTCCGAGCACATCCGACGAGCGACCCTCAAAGTTTGCGCGACACGTGGACAAGCCACGGCGATCGTGACCGCAGTAATCAAGGTGCATCGACTGCTGCTGCAGCCGGAGCAGCGAATACCGGAGACCGTCCATGAGCGCGCTGAAGCCCGTCTTACGATTTCGGGGTGTGGCCGTCGGCTTGGCCATGGCCGCCATGCTCACCGCATGCGGTGACTACCGCAGTGACGCTAGCGCATTGCCGCGTAACGAGCCGCTGACCGCTGCGCTTCGCAGTCACGCTGGGAACAAGGCATACACGCTGCCGCAGGAGATCCAGTCGCTGAACTGCTATTTCGCCCGGAACGGCATGTTGTGCGACGTGGTCCTTGACGTGCGCGATCCCGATGTTGCGAAGCAGCTCAAAAATCCCGCTCAGCGTCTTATCGAGATTGATGATAAGACATGGTATCGCCGAGACGGCACACCGGAAACGATCTACTACGAGGCTGACTACGTCACGTTGCGCGACGCGAAATTCAATTTCGTCGTCGAGCGGAATGCTCGTTCTGATGGATGGGTCGTCCGCGCAAATGTGGACGCGTCGCTCGTGCCGTTCGAGGAGGCCACCTCGTTGATGCTGCTGGCCGTTGTAGACACCGCGTCCGGATATACGCGGACACTCAATGACCTCTACGCGAACTCGCCGCGCGCGAATCGGAAGTCTTGGAGCGACAGCGCTTCAGGAGCGGCAGGTGCGAAGGCGCGGTCCATGGCAGACGACGCTGTTCGGGCAGCCGCCGAGTTTGCCGCAGTGGCCTCGGCCGCCGCGGCAAGTTTGGCCAGCTCGTCGCCACCCGCGCCAAATTCCTTGCCGGCCTCGCTTCAACCGGGAGGCGCGAAGTGACCGAACAAAATCGGTTCGCCGGCAATTTCGCGCTTGGATTAATAGCCGAGGGCAGTTATTTGTTGACCGTGATCGGTAACGCACTGTCCTCTGCGCCGCCGGCCGATGTCGACACGTGTCCGTCGTCATTGACCCTCGTCCTTCTCCTGCTCACTTCGGTGCAGCTGTATGTCGCGGTATCAATCGGCGTCTCGGTTTTCAAAATCTCCCCGGCGAGCGGGGTGAGCTATTTCCTCGTGCTCGCGACTGTCGCATTGGCAGTCGGGATTGCAGTTGGCTTGTTCTTCTTCGACTTGACTCAATGGTGGGCGCGTGTGATCGCGCCATGGAACCTGTTTCGGCACCAGTGCTATTGAGCGACGGCGCTGACGCAAAAAGGATAGAGACATGAACACTACCGGCACTCCGCACCGCTTTCCCGCTTTGAATCGTCTTCTTGTGGCGGTAGCGATCGCCATTGCAGCGGGCGCAGCTTCGCCGGTCGGGGCTGCAGTGACCTGCGCTGTCGATGTCGGCTATTCGCCGGAGGGGACCGCCGACCAACTCGTGATGACCTCGATCGAGCGCGCGCGACAGTCGATTCGGCTCTCTGCTTACACGTTCACGTCTCCGTCCGTTGCGCGTGCGCTCGTCGCGGCTAAGCACCGGGGCATCGACGTCGCGGTGGTAGCGGATGCGAAGGAAAGTGCGAAGCGGACTCAGCAGGCGGCACTCAACGTCCTCGTCCAGGCTGGTATCCCGACACGAACGATTTCGGCGTACGCGATCCACCACGACAAATTCATCGTCATCGATGGGGCCGCCGTCGAGACCGGCTCATTCAACTTCAGCGCTGCAGCTGCGCGGCGCAACAGCGAGAACGCACTGCTTCTGACCGGCTGCCCTGACTTGGCACGGAGCTATCTCAACCACTGGCAGTCGCGCTGGAACCAAGGCGTCGACTACACGCTTGCCTATTAAGCGAGGTGCAGATTTGAACAGCGACGCCCTCCATTCCTTGTTGGCACCGTTGGCTGTCGATGAGACAGCTGATGAAGCTGCTCACTCGACACACGGCGAACGACACGTACCGACTGCATTTCCCGAGCTCACCCGTTCGCGCGTGGAATTGAGCCTAGATCTGCTCGCCGGCACGATTGTGACGCGCAGCTACCCGGATCAGCTGTTGCCGCCGCAGGATGTCCTGGCCGCAGAGTTCGGTGTTAGCCGGACGGTGCTACGTGAAGCAATCAGCCGACTGCTCGCGCGCAACATGGTAGAGGTCCGCCCGAAATCCGGCACACGGATCATTGATGCTCGTCAGTGGCGCGTGATTGATCGCGAAGTAGTCAAATGGCGCCGGCAAGCCAGAGCGGACTCGGCGTTCCAACGAGATCTGGCAGCCGTGCGCCAACTGATCGAACCGCTTGCTGCGGCCGAGGCGGCCGCCTTCTCAGATGACGCAACTCGCGAGCTGATCTTGGCCGCCTGCTATCGCCGCCTGGCGCCGATCAACCGCGCGGACTACGAGAAATCGAGGGAGACGCTGCATGTCGCCGTTCTGGCCGCGAGCCGCAATCAGCTCCTGCAGCAGATGACGTGCTTTGCGGAAACCCGGCGCGATCCGGACCCGACCGACGGGTCCGCGATGGTGGACATTGCCGACGGCGAGCGTCAGGCGCTTTCGATGCTTGCGGCAGCGTTCCGCGATCGGGATGCCCGAGCCGCATTCGACGCCATGGAGCGGGTCAATGCTTGGGATTTGTCAGGCGCCAGGAGCGGTCATGCGTGAATCGACCCGTACTTTGACTGATGGGGACAACGCTCAGCGTGTCCGCACGCGCTGGTCCCCGATCGCCCTTTTCTGGCTCGTCATCGGCTGCCTGGGCGTTGCGTTCTCGGCAGTGACACTCGTTGTTGCTGGAATGGACGGCGCGCTCGGTTGCATGGCATTCGGCATCGTCGCGATCATCATCGCCCGTCATGCCAGGCACTGGTCGTGATCGACGGGAGACAAACGATGACGCCTGCACACACCGATTCCAACCTCTGGCCAGCGCGCTCGCGCCGGTATTGCGCGATTCGCCTCGCGGTCGTCGCGGCAGCCGGCACCCTCGCCCTGGCTGGCTTCGCATGCTGGGCCATCAACCCATGGTTCGACTACTCGATCAACCTGACGCACAGCCTGCCCGGAACCCTCTACATCACGCACATCGGCGAGCCCGTTAAGCGTGGCGATCTCGTCGCGTTTCGTTGGCAAGGCGGTGCTACCTACCCGCGCGGCGTGATCTTCATCAAGCGCGTCGCTGGCGTCGCCGGCGACATCGTGACGATCCGCAACGGCGTTTACTTCGTGAACGAGACGCCGATCGGCCGGGCGAAGTCCGTCACCCTCGCGGGTGTCCCGCTGACGCCTGCATCGCCCGGTGTGATTCCTAACGGGCGCTACTTTGTCGCGACACCGAATCCGAACAGCTTGGACTCACGGTACGCGCTGACCGGGAACATTCCGCAGCCCGCGATCATCGGGAGGACGTATGAAATTTTCTAAGGCGGCAATCGCCGCATTCATGCTTGCCGGCTCGACTGGCGTTGGCCACGCCGGGATGCTGGGCGCAATCGGTCCGACCTACCCGATTGCGGAACCCGACGCGGTCGCCCAGATCATCGCGAAACTGCGCGCAAAGGAGCGCACAGGTGAACTGAAGCGCTTACAGGAAGCGGCAACTCGCCGATCCCTCGACAGCGCTCAGCACCCGGCGCCAGTCGATGGGATCCGCACCGCAACTGAACGCAGCCAACGACTAATCGACCCTACCGTCACATACAGCAAGCCGGTGATGACCGACGACGGCCGGGTTGTCGTCCCCGCAGGCACGAAGCTCAATCCGCTAGACCTGATGCCGTTCACTGAGACGCTCGTGTTCTTTGACGGTCGCGACCCCGAACAGGCCGCAGGAGTCGAGCGGATGATGGCGCACGCCGACGTACGCGTGAAACCTATCTTGATCGCTGGTTCCTGGTTAGACCTGACGAAGCAGTTCAAGAAGCAGGTTTATTTTGATCAGCGCGGTGTGCTGACAGAACGGTTCGGCATTACGGTTGTGCCGGCCGTGATTCGCCAGCGAGGCAAGCAACTCGAACTGTCCGTGATTCCCGCGAAGGAGCTGCAATGATGCGCCGCCTCGCAACTCTTATTGGTTTCGTTGCGGCGCTGCTCACGAGCGGGCCGGTGCTGGCCGGCGTGTCGTCGAACTGTAACGGCAAATTCGCCAATCCGATCACGGACATCTGCTGGAGCTGCATTTTCCCGATCTCGTTGGGCGGCACTCCGATTATCAGCGCCGGCCAAGAGGACGGCGACAACCCCGGCGGCCTGCTGTGTGCTTGCGGTCCCGTCGTCGGCATCAAGATCGGATTCTGGGAACCCGTGCGTCGCGTCGACGTGACACGCGTGCCGTACTGCTTTGTTTCACTCGGCGGGATAAAGATCGATCCGGGCATTCGAGCGCCCGAAGGCGAGATCCGGATGCAGCAGGATCTGACAAAGCAATCCAGCTACCAGGTGCACTGGTATATCGACCCGATTCTGTTTTGGCTCGAGGTGCTGCTCGACTTCGCGTGTCTCGAGACGGGCAGTTTCGACGTGGCGTACCTCACCGAAATAGACCCGACCTGGAACGACGACGAGCTCACGATGCTGCTGAATCCGGAGACATTCCTGTTCGGCAACCCGATCGCGCAAGCAGCCTGCGCCGGTGATTGTGTGCTTTCGACGGCAGGCTTCGGCAGCAACGCATTGTTCTGGTGCGCCGGGTGCAACGGCTCTATCTATCCGTTCAACGGCCACGTTCAAGCCCATATCTCCCATGTTCAGGCCAGCTCGCTGCTCGTACAGCGGATGACTGCAAAGCTCCATCGGGAGGGACTCATGTGGGGAACGATGGGCGGTAGCGGGCTGTGTGGCAGCTATCCAATGCCCGTGATGGACAAGACCCAATACAAGTACCAGATGCTTTACCCGATCCCCGAGACGGCAAAAACGAATGGTCGTTGTTGTCAACCGTACGGGCGCACCACTGCAATCTGGGGCGCCGGCAAAAGCTATCCGTACAAGGGTGAAGACTTCTCGTACATGGTGTTCCGCAAGAAAAACTGCTGCCTCGGCGTGCTGCCATGAACGATTACCACTACGTCGCGAAGCAAATTTTTGCATTGGTGCCGAAGTTACTTTTCAACATCGGGGAATAGCCATGTTCGATCACGTCTACAGTTTGCCGTTCAGCAAGCGAGCGTTGACGCTCAGCTGCGCGCGCGTCGAACGCTGATGGCCGCTACGGTGGCATCGGCGGTTATGGCTTTTTCAGCTCATGCGTCAGCGCAGTATGTCGCCGTCAATTCGACGGGCACCGCTGCGCAAGCCAGCGGAACCGATAGCATCGCAGTCGGGGTGGGCACGACGGCCGCCGGTAGCGACAGCACCGCGATCGGCACGAAAGCGAGCGTCGTTCCTGCAGCCGACACGGGATCGATGGCGCTCGGTTACGGGGCGACGGTCGCTCCCGTTGGTGCGGCCACGTCTTCCGGAAACCTCGCGATAGGCATGAATGCGACGGTTGGCGGAACTGTCGGCGGAGGCAGCATTTCGAATGCAATCGCAATCGGCACGGGGGCATTGTCGGAGCGCTCGGGCGGTATCTCGATCGGCGCGTCGACCCATAACGCGGGTGCTGCAATCGCGATCGGCAACGGGGCAAATACTGGTATCGACGGTCAGATTGCGATCGGCACGAACGCGCTCGCTGACCCAGCGTCAATCGGCTCGCCCGGAGGCGTCGCGATCGGGCAAGACTCGTATACGAGCGGGGTTGGCGCTGCGTTGGGCATGTCTGCGCACGCTTCCGGAAACTCGGTGGCCGCCGGCGCTAACTCTTTTGCCGGATGGCGAGCGACAGCGATCGGCGTGCAGGCAAGCGCCACCGGCAACACGTCCGTCGCGATCGGTTATCAAAGTACCGACGGCGGGCGCGATCAAGTGGTCAGCGTTGGCGCAAGCGGGCTCACGCGCGCCATTACGAATGTGACTGCTGGCACGACCACGACGGATGCAGCAAACGTCGGGCAGTTGCCCGGCACAATCAGCGGTAACGTCGTGACGATGGGTAACACGTTGACGCCGGGGGCCAGCGCTGGTCCGGCAACGGTCACGAACGTGGCGGCTGGCGCTCTGACGGGAGGGAGCACGGACGCAGTGAACGGCTCTCAGCTCGCCACGACCAATCTGGCCGTAACGGTCAATAAGCAGCTCCTCGACAATCTATCGGGGCGCGTTGTGAACGGCACGATCGGTCTGGTGCAGCAGACCCGCGGCGCACCGGGCAGCGGCCCGATCACGGTCGGCGCGCAGACCGGCGGCACATCGGTCGATTTCGCCGGCACGGACGGCGCACGCACGCTCTCGGGCGTTGCGGCCGGCGCGGCAACGACGGATGCGGTCAACGTCGGCCAGCTGAACACGGTGGCCGGCGTCGCGACCAATGCCGTCCAGTACGACAACGCCGGCCATACGTCGGTCACGCTCGGCGGCACGACAGCTGTAGCGCCGGTCGCGCTCACGAACGTTGCCGCCGGCACGGTGTCGGCATCGAGCACCGATGCCGTGAACGGCTCGCAGCTGTTCACGACCAATCAGGCCGTCACGAACACCTCGACGGCCGTCTCGAACCTGTCGGCCGGCATCAACGCCGGCACGGTCGGCCTGGTACAGCAGACCGGCGGCGCTCCGGGCAACGGCCCGATCACGGTCGGCGCACAGACCGGCGGCACGTCGGTCGACTTCACCGGCACGGCCGGCGCGCGCACGCTCTCGGGCGTCGCCGCTGGCACGCTGTCGGCATCCAGCTCGGATGCCGTCAACGGCTCGCAGCTGTACGCGACGAACCACGCGGTCGCGAGCGCCTCGTCGTCAGTCACGAACCTGTCGGCCGGCATCAACGCCGGCACGGTCGGCCTGGTGCAGCAGGCCGGCGGCGCTCCGGGCAACGGCCCGATCACGGTCGGTGCGCTGACTGCCGGGGCGTCCGTCGATTTCACCGGCACGGCCGGCGCGCGCGCGCTGTCCGGGGTCGCGGCCGGCACTGCCGCAACCGATGCGGTCAACGTAAGCCAGCTGACAGCGGTCGCCGGTACGGCCTCGAACTCGGTGCAGTACGACAATGCTGGCCACACGTCGGTCACGCTCGGCGGTCCATCAGCTGCAACGCCGGTCGCGCTCACGAACGTGGCCGCCGGTGCGCTGTCCGCCTCGAGCGATGAAGCCGTCAACGGCTCGCAGCTGTTCACGACCAATCAGGCGGTCGCGAACACATCGACCGTGGTCACGACCCTGTCGACCAGTATCAACGCAGGGACGGTCGGCCTGGTACAGCAGACCGGCGGTGCGCCCGGCAACGGACCGATCACGGTCGGTGCGCAAACCGGCGGCACATCGGTCGACTTCACCGGCACGGCCGGCGCGCGCACGCTGTCCGGTGTCGCGGCCGGTACGGCAACGACGGATGCAGCCAACATCGGCCAGCTGAGCACGGTTGCCGACGTCGCAGCGAACTCGGTGCAGTACGACAACGCCGGCCACACGTTAGTCACCCTCGGCGGTGCAACAGCTACAGCGCCGGTCGCGCTCACGAACGTGGCCGCCGGCGCGCTGTCGGCCTCGAGCACGGATGCCGTCAACGGCGGCCAGCTGTTCACGACGAACCAGGCGGCCGCAAACACGTCGACGGCGGTCACGAACCTGACGAACAGCATCAGCTCCGGTACGGTCGGACTGGTGCAGCAGACCGGCGGCGCTCCGAGCAGCGGTGCGATCACGGTCGGCGCGCAGACGGGCGGCACAGCGGTCGACTTCGCCGGCACGGCCGGCACGCGCACGCTGTCCGGCGTCGCGGCCGGCACCGCCGCAACCGATGCCGTCAACGTGAGCCAGCTGATTGCGGTCGCCGGCACCGCATCGAACTCGGTGCAGTACGACAACGCAGGCCACACGTCGGTGACGCTCGGGGGGACTGGAACTACAGCGCCGATCCCGCTTACGAACGTGGCCGCCGGCGCGCTGTCGGCCTCGAGCTTGGATGCGGTCAACGGCGGCCAGCTGTTCACGACCAACCAGGCCGTCGCGAACGCGTCATCGTCGATCACGACCCTGACCACCAGCATCAACGCAGGGACGGTCGGCCTCGTGCGGCAGACCGGCGGTGCGCCCGGCAACGGGCCGATCACGGTCGGCGCGCTTACTGGTGGCACCTCTGTCGACTTCGCGGGCACCAGTGGCGCACGCACGCTGTCCGGCGTCGCGGCCGGTAACGCCGCGACCGATGCCGTCAACGTGAGCCAACTGACGGCAGTCGCTGGCACCGCGTCGAACTCAGTCCAGTACGACAACGCGAGCCACATGTCGGTGACGCTCGGCGGTGCAGCCGCTGCAGCGCCGGTCGCGCTCACGAATGTGGCCGCCGGCGCGCTGTCGGCCTCGAGCACCGACGCAGTCAACGGTGGCCAGCTGTTCGCGACGAATCAGGCGGTCGCGAACACGTCGACGGTGGTCACGAACCTGTCGTCAAGCATCAACGCCGGCATGGTCGGCCTGGTGCAACAGAACGGTGGTGCGCCCGGCAATGGCCCGATCACGGTCGGCGGGCAAACCGGCGGCACGACTGTCGTCTTTGCTGGCACCGGCGGCGCACGCACGCTGTCCGGCGTCGCGGCTGGCTCCGCCGCAACCGATGCCGTCAACGTGAGCCAACTGACGGCAGTCGCTGGCACCGCGTCGAACTCGGTGCAGTACGACAACACCGGCCATACGTCGGTGACGCTCGGTGGTTCGGCTGCCGCAGCGCCCGTCGCACTGACGAATGTTGCGGCCGGTGCGCTGTCGGCCTCGAGCTCGGATGCGGTCAACGGTGCCCAGTTGTTCGCGACGAATCAGGCCGTCGCGAACACGTCGACGTCGGTCACGAATCTGGTGACCAGCATCAACGCAGGGACGGTCGGCCTGGTCCAGCAGACCGGCGGTGCGCCCGGCAACGGCCCGATCACGATCGGTGTGCTTACCGGCGGGACATCCGTGAATTTCGCCGGCACGAGCGGTGCGCGCACGCTGTCTGGCGTCGCAGCCGGCGCGGCGACGACCGACGCCGTCAATGTCGGGCAGCTCAACACGGTTGCGGGCGCGGCATCGAACTCCGTCCAGTACGACAACGCTGGCCACACGTCGGTCACGCTCGGCGGCACAGGGGCTGCAGCACCTGTCGCACTTACCAACGTGGCGGCCGGCGCCCTGTCGGCCGCGAGCACGGATGCGGTGAATGGTGCGCAACTGTACGCGACGAATCAGGCGCTGGCAGGCACGACCACGACCGTGAACACGCTGTCGACGGGTATCGCCACTGGCACCATCGGGCTCGTGCAGCAGCTGGGCGGCGCCCCTGGTACCGGGACGATCACGGTCGGTGCGGCAACCGGTGGCACGGCAGTCGATTTCTCCGGCACCAGCGGTGCGCGGCAACTGAAGGGGGTTGCCGCTGGGACCGACGCGACCGATGCAGTCAACGTCAGCCAGCTCAATGCCACCGTCAGTAACGCGACGGCAAATGCCGTCGTCTACGACAGCGCGGCGCGATCAATCGTGACGCTCGGCGGCCTCGGCGCATCGGTGCCGGTGACGTTGCGCAATGTGGCGGCTGGCGTGCTGTCCGGCAATAGCACGGACGCTGTCAACGGCTCCCAGCTCTACGCGACTAACCAGGTTGTCGCTGCCAACACGGGTGCGATCGACGCTCTCACGAACAGCCTGACCGACGTGCAGCGCTCCATGGCCAAGAACACGGCCCAACTGCAGCCGATCGTGAGCGCCGATGCGTTGAAGTACTTCGCAGCGTCGTCGACCGGTGCACCTGCGAGCGCGAGCAGCACAGAGACAGTTGCAGCTGGAGGCAATGCGCTTGCCGCCGGCGCCAACAGTGTCGCAATCGGCACCGGCGCACAGGCAATCGGTAGTGGCGCTCTCGCGCTCGGTGCGAATACCTCGGCAAAGGGAAGCAACTCGATCGCCCTCGGTCAGGGTTCCGCCGCGTCGGCCGACAACACCGTATCAATCGGCAACAGTGCGACAGGACTCACGCGCACTCTGACGAATGTCTCCGCCGGCGTGTCACCGACCGATGCCGTCAACGTCCGGCAGCTCAGCGACGCGGTCGGCGGGCTGCGCTCGCAGATCGAGCACGACCGGGCCGATGCGAACGGTGGCTCGGCCAGTGCCGTTGCGATCGCATCGCTCCCGCAGGCGCCCGCGCCTGGTCGCAGCGTCGTGTCGATCGGCGGGGGCACGTACGCAGGTCAATCTGCAGTGGCTGTCGGCATGTCCACCTACGGCGGTCGATGGATCCTGAAGGCATCCGGGTCGACCAACACACGCGGCACGGTCGCCGCCGGTGCCGGTGCCGCCTATGTCTGGTAATGCCGTCGCCAACCTTCTCATGTACCTGGAGACTCTGATGAAACGACCCACCAAACGCACTGCCCTGCTGACTGCCGGCGTTGCCGTCACAGCGTTCCTCATTACCGTCAGCGCCGGTCATCGCGCTTGGCCGATCGTCGCGGCATCGCTCTTGGCGATCCCACTGGCCGCCCTTTTCATCGACGTCATGCAGCGTTCGCGTCGACGGCAGATGCGCGGCCTACCCGTTGCGACGATCACCGAGGCCACCGTCTGGGAGTTACGGCTGAACGATGTGCCAGCGGCCGAGGTGCGCGAGCACGTCGTCCGTCGTATTGAACACGAACTCGACCACGAACGGCAATGGGACCTTCGAATTTCATCGATCGTCAGCTACGCCGCGGCTGTGCTGCGCCAGCTCGGGTACACCGCGCTGTGCATACCGGGCGCGATCTTCGTATTCGCGGGCCTGTCATGGGCTGCAGATCCGGCCGGGTTCGCGCATCTCGCACATCAGATCCTGAACGCCAGCGAGTCGGATCTGCGTACGGCGGTCGACGGTATTGTCTGGACTGCTATCGGTTTCAGCGGCATGGTGATGGTGATGTGGCAAGCCTTTGGGCAGCAGACCCGGATGCGGGATCACTACGAAGAAGCGTGGCGCGAGCAGATCCGCCTTGCGGCACGCATTGCCCCACGAGGCGACCTCACGCTGCACCTGTCGAGCAAGGAAGCGCCGGCGGGATTTCGCGTGACGCGAGGTCCGCGACACACCGTGAATTACTGGCAGGACAGCCGGCGCAGCTCGCCCGATCGACGCGACGTTGCCTGAAGGAAATCGTCCGCACAAAAGAAAAACCCCCGTTGACGGACGGGGGCTCTTCAAGATGATGCGCGACGGAGAAAAGAGCAAAAGTCGGCGACACCCACAACGAAGCCGATTCTATCGAAGCTCTTTTCGCTGTCAAGCGACATCTGTGTGACCACAACCATCATAAATTGAGCGCCAGATGAATCGAATCACCGAGGGCGGGAAATACTCCCGAAATGCGGAGCTCGCCGTGCCAGCGACGCTCCGAGATGGCCGTCGCCACCGGCGCGAACCAGCGCACTCACGAACAATCGATCAGCCGACGTCGATCGGCAAGGAGCGCGGCCGCCGATAGGTTCGCGCGTGAACTTCCCTTCCATCGATCCGTTCCAGGCCGGCCGCCGCAACGCGGCCAGCATGGAAGCGCCTGATCCGTTCGCGGCTGCGGCCGCGGCGATCGACACGCATGGCGTCGGCACAACCAGGGTGCCGCTGCCAGAGCGCCTATGGCCGGACGATATTCCGTCGCCGGCGCCGGCGAACGCACCGCGGATTCTACGGGAGCTCAAAGCCCGGCTGTCGCGCTACCTCGACAAGCCGGCGCAGTGGCTCGCGCAGTTGAACGCCGCGAACGGCAGCCGGCGCCAGCAACGCAGCGAGCGCCGCCTCGCGTGTGTCCAGCTCGCCCGCGCGATGATCAAGTACTGCGACCTGCGTACGATGCGTATCGGCGTGCCTGGCGCAGCCGGCTGGGTCGACTTCACACTTCCCTATCTGGCTTCTCAGGCCGGGCTGTCGGAGCGCCGAGCCGAGCGCGCGCTCCGCGACCTGCAGAAGGCACGGCTGGTGAAGGTGCGGCGCCAATGCGAACTCGAGCAAACCGAGCGCGGCGTGCGTTACAAGGGCGTTGCGTCGATCAAGTATCTGACGTCGACGCTGTTCGAGGCCTTCGGGCTCGGGAAATGGTTGCGGCACGAGCGCACGCGCGCGCATCTGCGTGCGCAGCGTCGCGCGAACCAGCAGCACAAACGAACACAGCGGGGTTCCGCGCTGGGTGCGCAGCTCGTCGAGCAGCTGGCCAGCATTGAAGCCCGCGCTCGGCGCCAAGCTGCGGCAGTCGATGCCGCACAGCATGATGCGGCCGATCTCGAGCGCGCGATCAAGCTTCGCGTCGGCGAACTGCTGCATGCCCATCCCGACTGGGACCGGGATACTCTCTACGCCGCCGCCCGGCGGCAGCTCGCCCCACCTGGCTCCGCCTAGCAGGCGCGTTCTAGCCGGCTCCACGACCTGACCTTCCACCATCGCGCAAGCGAGGTACCAGCACGCCTGGATGGCCGATTTTGCGGCTTTCCAGGAGCGCCAGCGAGACCGCGTCGGCAAAAAAGCACCGGCGGCCGCGCGATTTCGTGATTGGCGCGCGCAGCGCTGTGGATAAGAGCATTTAAATGTCGGGTCCGATCGTATTTAAGTGTCGGTTCTTATTCAGGACACAGATCCTACCTACCCCCTCTAAATCCACCCGCGGCTACGCCGCGGCTTCACGCAGGCTTCGCCTGCTTGCGAAGGAAACACCTTCGCGCCACGTGCGCTATCCACCGGCAGGCCGTAAGCGCTACGGCGGCCACCGGCCGCCGCACCGCTAACGGCGCGTAAATCACCAGCGCCCGGCAAGCCGGCCGCTGGCTCAACGCGCGCGAGGGCGCGCCCGGCTGCCCGCAGTTGTCACCGAGCCTCGACCGCCCATGAGCTTGCAGAAAGGGGGGTAACCAAACGCGCAACTAACGGTCAATCGACTTACATCCCACAACAACGCACCGTGCCCCTTCAAACCGCCGGTCTACAACGTGCGGGGCCTCCCGCAACATAAATCTTCTCCGGTAAATTTCGTTCGCCCGGTGTAGTCGCGCGATACCCTACTGGTAGGGCTACGCCTATGGGAGACGACGATGTGCTACTCGGCAAAGATCCAAGCCAACTATCGCGAGTACGTGCGGCGCTATGGCGCCGACATGGACATTGAGACGTTCAGACGCATGTTCTTCGCGCGCGCATCGGGGACCGACATCAAGATCCCGAAAGCGGTCGACGCCGCGTTTGCTGGTGTCGACGAAGAGATCACTGCTGCGATCGCCACGTATCGAGGTCAGCGAACACGGAAGCTGGAGACCGATCTGTTCGAGCAGCGCACTCGGCTGGCGGCCGCTGAGAAGAAGCTGACCGAGAAGGTCACGAAGAAGGCCAGCGAGGACGTCCGGATCGCCACGGACAAGATCGATGCGGCAGCCCGGGGGCTCGACGACCTTCGCCGGCAGGACCTCCAAGAGCGTGATTCGCGGATCTTCCCCGGGTGGTATGCGCCCGTGCTGATCGAGCTCGACGGCAAGCGCCTGGTCGTGCCGATGCGGTATCGATGCCGTATTCCGGGCTGGACCGAGGCGGATGAAAAACAGAAGCCTGCAACTTATAACGCGCGGGCGGACTCGCTCAGTACCGCCTGGCGGAAGGTTTTCGGCTTCACGCACGGCCTATTGTTGGTCGACGCGTTCTTCGAAAACGTGAAGCGCGACGGCCAGAATGTCGTGCTTCGCTTCGACCCGACGCCCCCGCAACACATGCGGGTCGCTTGCCTGTGGACGCGCACCGAGATCCTTGGCGGCGACGACCTATGGTCGTTCGCGGCGATCACCGACGACCCACCGCCGGAAGTGGCGGCAGCTGGCCACGATAGGTGTGTCTGAATACTACTAACTATTA
>NZ_ASSI01000120.1:0-25258 GCF_000466765.1 Burkholderia sp. AU4i
GCGGCTTCCGCCGGTGCGGCCGGCGCTGCGTCGCCCGACGCCGTCGCCGGCGCGCTGGTGCCGCCCGAACCGCCGCGGAAATCGGTGACATACCAACCCGAACCCTTCAGCTGGAAGCCCGCCGCAGTGACCTGCTTGCGGAATGCATCCTTCCCGCATTCCGGGCACTGCGACAGCGGCGCATCGCTCATCTTCTGGAGCACGTCCTTCGCGAAACCACATGCTTCGCATCGATAGGCGTAGATCGGCATGATATTTTTCCCGCGGAAACTGGAAACAGCTTGCAAAACCTTGAATTATAGCCGAAACCCTGCCGCGCTCCGGCAATGGCCGCGACACCTGCGCATCAGCGACGGCGCCACGTGAGCCAGCGCTCGTGACCTTCGAACACGGGCAGCGAATCGGTCACCGGCAAATCCTCGATCAGTTCGAAGTGCGGCGTGAGCAGCGCATCGAGTTCGGCACGCTCGATCCCGAACGGCGGCCCCTTCGGTTTCGCCATCAGGAAAAAATAGCCGGCCAGCAATCCGTCCACCGGCAGCAGCTCGGCCATGCGTGCCGCGTAGCCGGCGCGCATGGCCGGCGGCAGCGCGCACAGGAACGCGCGCTCGTACACCCACTGCACGTCGAACGGCGGCCGGTACGAAAAGAAATCGGCCTGCTCGACGACTTCCGCGTGCACGCCGAGCTGCGCTTTCGCAACGGCCACTGCCTGCGCGGAGAAATCGATCGCACGCACGGGCCAGCCGGCCTGCGCGAGCCACCCGGCCTCCTGCGCACTGCCACAGCCGGGAATCAGCACCGCGCACGGCTCGAGCCGGTGCGCGAACACGCGAAACCCGTCGGGCACGCCACCGAATTCCCACGGCGTCACGCCACGCGCGAAACGTTCGTCCCAGAACGATGCGTTACCGGGATCGCGCGTCGCGAAATCGGCGGCTGCCGGTGTGGACGGTTGCTTCGGATCGGACATCGCCCTGCTCCTTTCGGTCATGTGCCGTACGCGAGCGCGAGCAGCACGCGCGCAACGAGCGCCCCGACGCCGACGGCGAGACCGAAGATCAGCAGCGCCTGCAGCAGCCGGTTCGTCCGCTTCTGCTCGACGAGAATCTGGCGCATCAGGTCCTCGCTCGCCGCGCGCGGCGCGTCGTGGCGCGCCGCCATCGCGTGGTGGATCAGGCGCGGCAGTTGCGGCAGCGTCTTGCTCCACTGCGGCGCCTCGACCTTGAAGCGCTCGTACCAGCCGCGCAGGCCGATCTGCTCGGTCATCCAGCGCTCGAGGTACGGCTTCGCGGTCTTCCACAGGTCGAGCTCGGGGTCGAGCGATCGACCGAGTCCCTCGACGTTCAGCATCGTCTTCTGCAGCAGCACGAGCTGCGGCTGGATCTCGACGTTGAAGCGGCGCGACGTCGAGAACAGGCGCATCAGCACCTGGCCGAGCGAGATGTCCTTCAGCGCACGATCGAAATACGGCTCGCACACCGCTCGGATCGCGCTTTCGAGCTCCTCGACGCGCGTCTCGGGCGGCACCCAGCCCGATTCGAGGTGGAGCGTCGCGACGCGGTGGTAGTCGCGCTTGAAGAACGCCAGGAAGTTCTGCGCGAGGTAGTTCTTGTCGAAATCGGACAGCGCGCCGACGATCCCGAAATCGAGCGCGATATAGCGTCCGAAGGTGTTCGGATCGAGGCTCACCTGGATGTTGCCCGGGTGCATGTCCGCATGGAAGAAGCCGTCGCGGAACACCTGCGTGAAGAAGATCTCGACGCCTTCGCGCGCGAGCTTCTTGATGTCGACACCGGCCGAGCGCAGCGTCTCGACCTGGCTGATCGGCACGCCGGTCATGCGCTCCATTACGAGCACCTGCGACGTCGAGAAATCCCAGAACATCTCGGGCACGAGCAGCAGGTCGAGGCCCGCGAAGTTGCGGCGCAGCTGGCTGCCGTTGGCGGCCTCGCGCATCAGGTCGAGCTCGTCGTGCAGGTACTTGTCGAACTCGGCAACGACTTCGCGCGGCTTCAGGCGCCGGCCGTCGGCCCACATGCGCTCGGTCCAGATCGCGATGTCGCGCATCAGCGCGAGGTCGGAATCGATTACGGACAGCATGTTCGGGCGCAGCACCTTGACGGCGACGGCCTTGCCCGCGTGCTGGCCCTGCTTGAGCTTCGCGAAATGCACCTGTGCGATCGACGCGCTCGCGACCGGCTCTCGCTCGAATTCGTCGAACAGCTCGTCGACCGGCGCACCGAGCGACTTCTCGATGATCCCGATCGCGACCGCGGAATCGAACGGCGGCACCTGGTCCTGCAGCTTCGCGAGTTCGTTCGCGAAATCGACCGACAGCAGGTCGCGGCGCGTCGACAGCACCTGGCCGAACTTGACGAAGATCGGGCCGAGGCTTTCGAGCGCATGGCGCAGCCGCACCGCAGGCGGATCGGAATAACGGCGGCCGATCGTCGTGATCCGCAGCAGCAGCTTCACGCGCCGGTCGTCGATCCGGGACAGCATCACTTCGTCGAGACCAAAGCGGATGACGGTGTAGACAATCTTGATGAAACGGAAAATGCGCATGCCCTGCGGCCCTCAGTGCGCGCCGCGCGGGCCGGAACCCGTGCGCGCGCCGATTTTTTGTTCGAGTCGCTCGACCCGCTTTTCGACCCGCGCGAGCGCATCGCGTGCGCGCGCCAGCTCGGCGTCGAAGCCGCCGAGCGACGCGCGGCGGACGACTTGCGGGTTCTCGTCGAGCCAGTATTCGGCTACGGAATCGAGCACGTTGCGACCGGTACGTCGCGCGCGCGCGCCGGCGTCGCGCACGACCGTCGCGATCCGGTAGGCCGCCGCGTCGCCGACCAGCTTCGCGAGATCTTCTTCAGGTTCCCAGCGCAGGTGCTCGGCCAGCTTCGCGATCTGCGTCGCGAACTCCGCATCGCCCTCGATCTTCACGTGCTTCATCACGGCCGCCTGGCCGCCCTGCAGGAACGCGGCGACCGTGTCGCCCGCGAGCGCGATCGACACGTCGACCTGTTGCGCATCGTGCGCGTCGACGGCCGACAGATAGCCGTCGGGCTGCACCAGCAGCGTGAGCGTAACGGGAGGCACGTCGATCCGGGCAGTCTTGCCCGCATACGGAATCAGGCGGTCGCGCGCCCACGATTCGCGGGCGAGCAGGTGATTGACGGCAGCAGCAAAAGGCTTGGCGGCAAAGGTCATCGGGCTGGGAAAGAAAAAACCCGCGCAGGCCGGGCGCCCACGCGGGTTTCTATTGTAACGTCGGATCGTCGGCAGGCCGTGCCTGACCGCACACCCGGGTGGCAAGCGGTCGCAGTACGACGGCCGTTGCCCGGGTGTCCGGCGGCGTGGCCGCCGGACACGCTCAGTGCGTGTTGATCTGCTGGATGCCCGCGAGCAGCCAGCCCTGACTGCCCGACTTCGACAGGTTCCACACCTCGTCGAACGGCGCGGCCGACGCATTCGCCGATTCGCGGATCAGGCCGTGGAAACGCACGCTCGCCGACTGCTCGATGCCGCGATCCTCGATCGCGACCAGTTCCGCGTCGAGCTGCACGACGTCGGTCTGGTTCGACTCGTTGCCGCGCGAATCGAGGTCGATCTTGATCTCGGCGAACATTTCGGGCGTCGTGAACTCGCGGATGTCGGCCAGGTTGCCCTGGTCCCACGCGGCCTGCAGGCGCACGAAATAAACCTTCGAGCTGCGCAGGAACGCTTCGGTGTCGAAGCCGGCCGGCACCTGGAGCGGTGCTGCCGCCGCCGCTGCCGCGCCTGTGGCCGCGGCACCGCCGCCGAACACGCCTTGCGCTTCGTTCGCGTAGCTGCTGCCGCTACCTGCATAGTTGCTGCCGGTACCGCCCTGCTGGAACGACGGGCTCTGCGAGTAGCCACCCGACGACGACGCCGAGCCGCCGACCGAGTATGCCGGCTCCTGCGGACGACGGCGGTTCATGAACTTGCGGATCAGCCAGATGCCGACCATCGCGAGCAGCGCGATCACGATGACGTTCGCCATCATGCTCGCGAATGCGCCGCCCAGGCCGAAGTGCGACAGCAGCGCCGCGATACCGAGACCGGCCGCGAGGCCGGCGATCGGCCCGAGCCAGCGCGAGCGGTTGGGCTGCGCGGCCGGCGCGGGCGCGGCCGGGTTCGCACGCTGCGCCTGCGACGGCGCGGCCTGCTGCATCGGCTGCTGCGCAGGCGGCGTAGCCTGGCGCTGCGTGACGGTGGAATTCTGGCGGCCGATGCTGCGCCCGCCGCCCATGCGCTTGGCTTCAGCGTCGAGCGATGCGAACGTGCCGGCCGTGAGCAGGCCGACCATCAGCAGCGTGCCGACTCGTCGAGCCCACGGCTTCGACGGCTTGCTACGGTTGAACAACGAACGCGTTTCGGACATCAGCTTCTCCAGATGTAAGACAAATGTATGGAAAGAGCCCCTTAGTACTTGGCTCCCATGTGTAAAGCTACCACGCCACCTGACAAATTGTAATATTTGACGGCATCGAGGCCCGCTTGTTCCATCATCGCCTTCAGCGTGTCCTGATCGGGGTGCATCCGGATAGATTCAGCAAGATACCGGTAACTTTCAGCATCTTTCGCGAACTTGTCGCCAAGCCACGGTAATACTTTGAAAGAATACAGATCGTACGCCTTTTTCAGCGGATCCCAGACTTTCGAGAATTCCAGCACCATCACGCGGCCGCCGGGCTTCGTCACGCGGCGCATCTCCGCCAGCGCGGCATCCTTGTGCGTCATGTTGCGCAGCCCGAACGCGACCGTGACCAGATCGAAGTAGTTGTCCGGAAAGGGAATTTTCTCCGCATCGCACAGCAGCGACGGCGTCACGATGCCCTTGTCGAGCAGCCGGTCGCGACCGACGCGCAGCATCGATTCGTTGATGTCCGTGTGCCAGACCTCGCCCGTCGGCCCGGCTGCCTTCGCGAACGCCTTGGTCAGGTCGCCGGTGCCGGCCGCGATGTCGAGCACCTTGAAGCCGGGACGCACGTTCGCCTGCGCGATCGTGAACGCCTTCCACGCGCGGTGCATGCCCGCCGACATCAGGTCGTTCATCAGATCGTAGTTGCTCGCGACCGAATGGAACACACCCGCCACTTTCTTCGCTTTTTCGTTTTCCTCGACGCTTTCGAAGCCGAAGTGGGTTTTGCTCATCGCGTTGATCCTCAGTAAATGGCAAGACGGCGCCGAGCGGGCGCCGTCGAATTTCAGTGGCAGTGGCCGTGCGACGCGGAGGCCGCCTGCATCGGGGCGTCGCGCTCGACGCCCGCCGCCTTCAGTTTGTCGAAATAGTCGCGCCACAGCGCGTCCTGCTGCGTGGCCAGTTCGTACAGCAGGTCCCACGAGTAGATGCCGGTCGAATGGCCGTCGGAAAACGTCGGCTGCAGCGCGTAGTTGCCGACGCCCTCGAGCGCGGTGATCGTCACCTCGCGCTTGCCGGTCTGCAGCGTCTCCTGGCCGGGCCCGTGGCCGCGCACCTCGGCGGACGGCGAATACACGCGCATCAGCTCGAACGGAATCCGGTAGCTTTCACCGTTCGGGTACTGCAATTCGAGCACGCGCGATACCGCGTGCACGACGACGCCGGACGGAATCGGCGTCGTGGAAGTCAAACCGCTCATGGCTGCCTCGAATCGGTCATGCGTTGAATTTCCTCGCGCACCGCATTGTGCAGCAGCGAGGCCTGCGCCGCGCGCGTGCGCAGCAGCGCCTCGGACACGCTGCGCTGGCGCGGCGCCCAGACGGGCTGCGGGAAGTGGGCATCGTTGGAAAAGCGCGGGATCACGTGCCAGTGCACGTGCGGCACCATGTTGCCGAGGCTCGCGAGATTCACCTTGTTCGGCTGCATCACACGGCGCACGGCCCGCTCGACCGCGTAGACCACGCGCATCAGGTGGGCCCGCTCGGGCTCGCCGAGATCGGAGAACTCGGCCACGTGCGTGCCCCAGATCACCCGGCAGAAGCCCGGATACTCGTGCTCGCCCGTCGCGAGGACGACGCGCAGCGCATCGTCCTGCCACAGCACCTCGCCACCGTCTTCACGGCAAAACACGCATTCCATCGTCGCTCCCATGTGGACGGGCGCCGGCATTGCCGCGCCGGCGCCCGCTCATCCCCAACCCGGTCGGGCGGTCGTCATGCCCGCATTAGACCAGCACGCGCTCGATCCCGCCATTGTTCGCACGTGCGACATAATCGGCCATCCAGTTCTCGCCGAGCACCTGGCGCGCGATTTCGACCACGATGTAGTCCGCTTCGAGGTTCGCATCCTCGCTGTAGCGCGACAGGCCCTGCAGGCACGACGGGCAGCTCGTCAGGATCTTCACGTCCGGGCCGTTCGCGGCCGCGGCGGCCGGCGCCGGCGCGTTGCCGGCCACGACCGGGATGCTGCGCAGCTTCGCGGCGCCCTTGCGGATCTCCTCTTCCTTGCGGAAGCGGACCTGCGTGGACACGTCCGGGCGCGTGACCGCGAGCGTGCCCGATTCGCCGCAGCAACGATCGTTCTTCTCGATCTTGTAGCCGTCCTTCTCCGCGCCCATCAGCTCGTTGACGAGCTTCACCGGGTCGATCGTCTTGATCGGCGTATGGCACGGGTCGTGATACATGTAGCGCGTGCCCGTCACGCCGTCGAGCTTCATCCCCTTCTCGAGCAGGAACTCGTGGATGTCGATGATCCGGCAGCCCGGGAAGATCTTGTCGAATTCGTAACCGGCGAGCTGGTCGTAGCAGGTGCCGCACGACACGACCACCGTCTTGATATCGAGGTAGTTGAGCGTGTTCGCGACCCGGTGGAACAACACGCGGTTGTCGGTGACGATCTTCTCGGCCTTGTCGTACTGGCCCGAGCCGCGCTGCGGATAACCGCAGCACAGGTAGCCCGGCGGCAGCACGGTCTGCACGCCCGCCTCCCACAGCATCGCCTGCGTCGCGAGGCCGACCTGCGAGAACAAACGCTCGGAGCCACAGCCCGGGAAGTAGAACACCGCTTCCGAATCGACGGTCGTCGACTTCGGGTTGCGGATGATCGGCACGATCTTGTTGTCCTCGATGTCGAGCAGCGCGCGTGCCGTCTTCTTCGGCAGGTTGCCCGGCATCTTCTTGTTGACGAAGTGGATCACCTGCTCAACGACGGGCGGCTTGCCGACCGTCGCCGGCGGGTGCTGCGTCTGCTTCTTCACGACGTTCTTCAGCATGTCGTTCGCGAAGCGCTGCACCTTGTAGCCGACGCCCATCATCACGCTGCGCGCGGCGTTGATCGTCTGCGGGTTGGTCGCGTTCAGGAAGAACATGCCCGCCGCATTGCCGGCGTTGAATTTCTTCTTGCCCATCTTGCGCAACAGGTTGCGCATGTTCATCGTGACGTCGCCGAAATCGATCTTCACCGGGCACGGGGTCGCGCACTTGTGGCACACCGTGCAGTGGTCGGCCACGTCGTTGAACTCGTCCCAGTGCTTGATCGACACGCCGCGGCGCGTCTGTTCCTCATACAGGAACGCCTCGACCAGCAGCGACGTCGCGAGGATCTTGTTGCGCGGGCTGTACAGCAGGTTCGCGCGCGGCACGTGCGTCGCGCACACCGGCTTACACTTGCCGCAGCGCAGGCAGTCCTTCACCGAATCGGCGATCGCGCCGATGTCGGACTGCTTCATGATCAGCGACTCGTATCCCATCAGCCCGAAGCTCGGCGTATAGGCGTTGCGCAGATCGGCGCCTTCGAGCAGCTTGCCCTTGTTGAAGCGGCCGTTCGGGTCGACACGCTGCTTGTACGCGCGGAATTCGGCGATCTCGTCGTCGGTCAGGAACTCGAGCTTCGTGATGCCGATGCCGTGCTCGCCGGAAATCACGCCGTCGAGCGAACGCGCGAGCGTCATGATGCGCGCGACCGCCGCGTGGGCGTCCTGCAGCATCTCGTAGTTGTCGGAGTTGACCGGCAGGTTGGTGTGGACGTTGCCGTCGCCCGCGTGCATGTGCAGCGCGACGAACACGCGGCCGCGCAGCACCTGCTTGTGGATCGCCTGCGCTTCGTCGAGGATCTGCTTGAACGCGCCGCCGTTGAAGATCGCGCGCAGCTCCGCGCGGATCTCCTGCTTCCACGAGATGCGCACCGTGCGGTCCTGCGTGACGTGGAACACGGTCGCGCCCGGCTGCTCGTCCGCGCGATCGGCGAACTTCTCGGCGAGCGCCTCGTAACCGAGCTGCACGAGGTAGTGCTGCGCCTCGCGCAGCGGCTGGTCGAGCCGGTCGCGCACGAACTCCCAGCGCGCGCGCACGCGCTTGAGCAGCTCCAGTGCCTGCTGGACGCGATCCTCGAGCAGTTCGGCGCTCGGGATCTCGTTCGCGTCGTCGGTCTTGCCGAGCGGCAGGTTGCCGGCGCGGAAAAACGCTTCCAGCGCGTCGACCAGCTGCAGCTTGTTCTTCAGCGACAGCTCGATGTTGATCCGCTCGATGCCGTCGGTGTACTCGCCCATCCGGTTCAGCGGGATCACGACGTCTTCGTTGATCTTGAATGCGTTCGTGTGCTTCGCGATCGCGGCCGTGCGGCTGCGGTCGAGCCAGAAGCGCTTGCGCGCCTCCGCGCTGATCGCGACGAAGCCTTCGCCGCTCTTGCCGTTCGCCATCCGGATCACTTCGGACGTCGCGTGCGCGACCGCGTCGGCGTCATCGCCGACGATGTCGCCGATCAGCACCATCTTGGGGAATGCGTTGCGCTTGCTCTTGGTCGCGTAGCCGACCGCACGCAGGTAGCGCTCGTCGAGGTGCTCGAGGCCCGCGAGGATCGCGCCGCCCTGCTTCGACGTCTCGAACAGGTAGTCCTTGATCTCGACGATGCTCGGGATCGCCTCGCGCGCCTGGCCGAAGAATTCCAGGCAGACGGTGCGCGTGTGCGCAGGCATCTTGTGCAGCACCCAGCGCGCGGACGTGATGAGCCCGTCGCAACCTTCCTTCTGCACGCCCGGCAGGCCGGCGAGGAACTTGTCGGTCACGTCCTTGCCGAGACCTTCCTTGCGGAACCGGCGGCCCTCGATCTCGAGCATCTCGCTCTTCAGCAGCTTCTCGCCCGGCGCATATGCGCCGTCGAACCACTTCAGCTCGAAACGCGCGACCGCGATGTCGTGGATCTTGCCCTGGTTGTGCTCGTGGCGCGTGACTTCGAGCCAGTTGCCGTCCGGGTCGACCATCCGCCACCAGGCCAGGTTGTCGAGCGCGGTGCCCCACAGCACGGCCTTCTTGCCGCCCGCGTTCATCGCGACGTTGCCGCCGATGCACGATGCGTCGAGCGAGGTCGGATCGACCGCGAACACGTAGCCGGCCGCTTCCGCGGCTTCCGTCACGCGGCGCGTGACGACGCCCGCGCCGGAGAAGATCGTCGGCACCTTGTGCGCGACGCCCGGCAGCTCGGTCAGCTCGACCGCGCCGAGCTGTTCGAGCTTCTCGGTGTTGATCACCGCGGAGAACGGCGTGAGCGGCACCGCGCCGCCCGTGTAGCCGGTGCCGCCGCCGCGCGGGATCACGGTCAGGCCGAGCTCGAAGCAGGCCTTGATGAGGCCGGCGATCTCGGCTTCGGTATCGGGGGTGAGCACGACGAACGGGTATTCGACCCGCCAGTCGGTCGCGTCGGTCACGTGCGACACGCGCGACAGCCCGTCGAAACGGATGTTGTCCTTCTGCGTGCAGCGGCCGAGCGCCTTGGTCGCGCGGCGGCGCAGGTCGGCCATCTTCTCGAATTCGTCGGCGAACTCGTCGACCGCGCGCTGCGCGGCGGTTTCGAGCATCTCGACGCGCGATGCGCGTTCACGGCCCGCGTCGTCGCGGTGCTCGGTGAGATCCGCGCTGCGGCGCTTGCCGATTTCGGTCAGCCGGTGGTTCAGCGCCTCGATCAGCAGCGCACGGCGCTTCGGGTTGTCGAGCAGGTCGTCCTGCAGGTACGGGTTGCGGCGCACGACCCAGATGTCGCCGAGCACCTCATACAGCATCCGTGCCGAGCGGCCCGTACGGCGCTCGGCACGCAGCTCGTCGAGCACCGACCACGCCTCTTCGCCGAGCAGGCGGATCACGATCTCGCGATCCGAGAAGGACGTGTAGTTGTAGGGAATCTCGCGCAACCGGGGCGCGGGGTCGGCGGCGACGGCGGCGGCCGCGCCATGCGGATCGAAAACTTGTGGTGCGTTCATGTTCGGACGACTCGGAGGGCCGATACACCGTGCACGGGCGTCGGCAAGCGCGTGGGCGCAATCTTGGGGAAATCTGTTCTGTTACCAGGCGCGCGGCTGTCCTTCATGGGGCCGGAGCGGGCGGCGATGCGCCCCTCCTGGCCGGCGACAGGGCCTGGCGGCACTCGATCATCGGCACGATCGCGCGCGGCGCGCATGCCGTTCCGCCGCGGGGCTGGCTGCGCGCGGCGTCGGCTTCAACGGTGCGATCCGAGGGTGCCTCTGCATCTTCCGAATCCTTGATTCAAAACGGAATTCTAACCCATGATCGGGCCACGCGTGACACGTCGGACAGGTCGTGGGGCTATCGCCGCGAGCCGCGCCAGGCCTGGCTCGGCGCGATTTCACGCGGCCATTCGCCGTCCGTCCGGTCGGTAACCACGCGGTTAAGCCGGCAAAAGAGGCCGCGCAACGTCGCCGATGCACCACCTGCACGGCCCCGCGAGCGTGCACCCGGCATGCCGCTTGCATACGGGCGGACCCTTGGCGCTATCATTGACCTTTTACCGTCTGCTACCGCACTGCACGCGAGCGCCCATGGCATCCCACGACTACCTGAAGAAAATCCTCACCGCGCGCGTCTACGACGTCGCGATCGAGACGGAACTCGAATCCGCCCGCAACCTGTCCGCCCGGCTGCGCAACGCCGTCTACCTCAAGCGCGAGGACAACCAGCCGGTGTTCTCGTTCAAGCTGCGCGGCGCGTACAACAAGATGGCGCACATTCCGGCGGACGCGCTCGCACGCGGCGTGATTACGGCATCGGCCGGCAACCATGCGCAGGGTGTCGCGTTCTCGGCGGCCCGGATGGGCGTCAAGGCGGTGATCGTCGTGCCCGTCACGACGCCGCAGGTGAAGGTCGATGCGGTGCGCGCGCACGGCGGCCCGAGCGTCGAGGTGATCCAGGCCGGGGAGTCGTACAGCGACGCGTATGCACACGCGGTCAAGGTGCAGGAGGAGCGCGGCCTCACGTTCGTCCATCCGTTCGACGATCCGTACGTGATCGCCGGCCAGGGCACGATCGCGATGGAGATCCTGCGCCAGCACCAGGGCCCGATCCATGCGATCTTCGTGCCGATCGGCGGCGGCGGGCTCGCGTCCGGCGTCGCGGCCTACGTGAAGGCGGTGCGACCGGAGATCAAGGTGATCGGCGTGCAGGCCGAGGATTCGTGCGCGATGGCGCAGTCGCTCGACGCAGGCAAGCGCGTCGAGCTGAGTGAGGTCGGCCTGTTCGCGGACGGTACCGCCGTGAAGCTGGTCGGCGAGGAAACCTTCCGGCTCTGCAGCGAATACCTCGACGGCGTCCTGACGGTGAACACCGACGCGCTGTGCGCGGCGATCAAGGACGTCTTCCAGGACACGCGCAGCGTGCTCGAGCCGTCCGGCGCGCTCGCGGTCGCGGGCGCGAAGCTCTACGCGGAACGCGAAGGCATCGAGAACCAGACGCTCGTCGCGGTCACGTCCGGCGCGAACATGAACTTCGACCGGATGCGCTTCGTCGCCGAGCGCGCGGAAGTGGGTGAAGCGCGCGAAGCCGTGTTCGCGGTCACGATCCCCGAGGAACGCGGCAGCTTCAAGCGGTTCTGCTCGCTCGTCGGCGACCGCAACGTCACCGAGTTCAACTACCGGATCGCCGATGCGCAGGCCGCGCACATCTTCGTCGGCGTGCAGATCAAGCGCCGCGGCGAATCGGCCGAGATCGCCGCGAACTTCGAATCGCACGGCTTCAAGTCCGTCGACCTGACGCACGACGAGCTGTCGAAGGAACACATCCGCTACATGGTGGGCGGCCGTTCGCCGCTCGCGCTCGATGAGCGCCTGTTCCGCTTCGAATTCCCGGAACGGCCGGGCGCGCTGATGAAGTTCCTGTCGTCGATGGCACCGGACTGGAACATCAGCCTGTTTCATTACCGCAACCAGGGCGCGGACTACAGCTCGATCCTCGTCGGGCTGCAGGTGCCGCAGGCCGATCGCGCCGAATTCGAACGCTTCCTCGCGGCACTCGGCTACCCGTATGTCGAGGAGAGCGCCAACCCGGCTTACCGCCTCTTCCTGTCGTAAAGGCGTCACGCATGAATCCCGAACATTCCCCGCTCGGCAAGGCCACCGCCTACGCGGCCCAGTACGACGCGTCGCTGCTGTTCCCGATCCCGCGCGCCGGCGCGCGCGAGCAGCTCGGCATCGCGTCGGCGCTGCCGTTCTTCGGCACCGACATCTGGAACGCCTACGAGCTGTCCTGGCTCAACGCGCGCGGCAAGCCGCAGATCGCGGTTGCGACCTTCTACGTGCCGGCCGAATCGCCGAACATCGTCGAATCGAAGTCGTTCAAGCTGTATCTCGGCTCGTTCGCGCAGACGAAGTTCGACTCGATCGACGCGGTGCGCGACACGCTGAAGCGCGACGTGTCGGCCGCGTGCGGTGCGAGCGTCGCCGTGCAGCTCGTGTCGCCGCACGATTTCGGCAAGCTCGAAATGGACGAACTCGACGGGCTGTCGCTCGACCGGCTCGACCTCGACACCGACGTGTACGAACCCGATCCGTCGCTGCTGTCGGCGGCCGTCGACGAAGCGCCGGTCGAGGAGACGCTCGTGTCCGACCTGCTGCGCTCGAACTGCCCGGTCACCGGCCAGCCCGACTGGGGCAGCGTGCAGATTCACTACGTCGGGCCGCAGATCGACCACGCGGGCCTGCTGCGCTACATCATCTCGTTCCGCAACCACACGGGCTTTCACGAGCAGTGCGTCGAGCGGATCTTCCTCGACATCCTGCATGCGTGCAAACCGGTGAAGCTCGCGGTGTATGCACGCTATACGCGCCGCGGCGGGCTCGACATCAACCCGTTCCGCACGAACTACAACCAGCCGATGCCGGACAACGCGCGCAACGCGCGGCAGTGACGGCGGCGGGTGGCCGCCGCGGTTTGTCGTTTGCCGTCTGCCTTTTGCCTTTTACCTTTTGCCGCCGGCGACGCGCGGCCGCCACCCCAAATACAACAGCCCGACCGGAATCAACCGGCCGGGCTGTTTTTCATTGTGCGGGAAGCACGTGAATGCGCCGGGCCCGTTCTGGAGGGGCTCGCCGTTGCGGCGTTACTTCGCCGGCGCCTTGTACGCGATGCAGTCGACCTCGACCTTGCAGTCGATGACCATGCTCGACTGCACGCACGCGCGTGCCGGCGGATGCTCGCCGAAGTACGACACGAACACCTTGTTGAACGACGCGAAATCGCGTGCGTCGTCGAGCCACACGCCGCAGCGCACGACGTGCTCGAGGCCGTAGCCGGCTTCCTTCAGGATCGCGATCACGTTCTCGATCGTCTGCTTCGACTGCGTGACGATCCCGCCTTCGACGACCTCGCCGTTCACCATCGGCGTCTGGCCCGACACGTACAGCCAGCCGTCGGCCTCGACCGCGCGTGCGAACGGCATCACCTGGCCGCCCGTCCCCTTCGCTTCGCCTACGCCATATCGCTTCATCGTTTCACTCCTTGTTTGTCGACCGCCTCGACGCTTCAGCGCCGGCGCCGGTCCCATGCAACGCACGGTTGCGGATGCGCACGCCGACGATGGCGCGCGCGGCAGATCGGAACAACAACCGCGTTCAGAACGCGGTGTCGGCACTCGCCGGCACGCGCTCGCCGCGTGCGACGAAGCCGCCGGCGCGCTCGCCGGTCGGCTGGCCGTTCTCGTAGGTCAGCACGCCGTTCACCCACACGGCGTCGATTCCGTGCGCGGGCTGCTGCGGCTTCTCGAACGTCGCGGCGTCGATCACGCGCGCCGGGTCGAACAGCACGAGGTCGGCGTGGTAGCCCACATGCACCTCGCCGCGCCGCGCGATGCCGTAGCGGCGCGCGGACAGCGACGTCATCTTGCGGATCGCCTCCTCGAGCGGCAGCAGGTTCGTGTCGCGCACGTAATGGCCGAGCACGCGCGGGAACGCGCCCCACAGCCGCGGGTGCGGCAGCGGATCGTTCGGCAGGCCGTCGGAGCCCACCATCGTCGCCGGGTGCGACAGGATCCGGCGCACGTCCTCCTCGGACATGTTGTGGTACACGGCGCCCGCCGGGCGGATGCGCTGCGCGGCTTCCTGCTCGGTCACGCCCCAGTCGGCCGCGATCGCCTTCAGCAGCTTGCCCGCCACTTCCGGGTGCGGCTCCGACCAGGTGATCGTGATGTCGATGTCGCCCGTCACCTGCTTCAGGTCGAGCGTCGACGAGCTGCGGCTGTACGGATAGCAGTCGCAGCCGACCGGCTGGTAGCGGCGCGCGCCTTCGAGCGACGCGAGCACTTCGGTGCTGCGCCCCCAGTTCGACGGGCCCGCGCACTTCAGGTGCGAGATCACGACCGGCACGCGCGCATGGCGGCCGACCTGGTACGCCTCTTCCATCGCATCGAGGATCGCGTCGAATTCGGTGCGCATGTGCGTCGTGTACAACGCGCCGGCATTCGCGAGAGGCTCGGCGAGCGCCATCACCTCTTCGGTCGGCGCCGCGAACGCGGAGCCGTATGCGAGGCCCGACGACAGGCCGAGCGCGCCGTTCGCGAGCGCCTCCTCGAGCTGCGCGCGCATCCCGGCGATCTCGCCGTCGGTCGCCGCGCGGTCGAGGCGGTCCATCTGGTTGTTGCGCAGCGCCGTGTGACCGACGAGCGCCGCGACGTTCACGGCCGGACGCGCGTCGTTCACGGCCGCGACGTAGTCGGCGAAGGTCGGGTACTGGAACGCGCCGCGCTCGCCGAGCAGGTTCATCGGATCGGGCGGATCGCCCGCGAGCGTCACCGGCGACGCGCTGATCCCGCAGTTGCCGACGATCACGGTCGTCACGCCCTGCGAGATCTTCGGCACCATCTGCGGCGCGCGGATCACGTGCGTGTCGTCGTGCGTGTGCACGTCGACGAAGCCCGGCGCGAGCGCGCGGCCGTTCGCATCGACGACGGTTTCGGCGAGCCAGTTCGACAGGTTGCCGATCGCCGCGATCACGCCGTTGCGGATCGCGACGTCGCGCGTGACGGGCGGCGCGCCGGTACCGTCGTAAAGCTGCGCGCCGACGATCAGCGTATCGGCGGCTTCGGGATGCGAATGCATGGTCAGTCTCCTACCGGTTGACGGTCTCCGCCGCCGCGGTGCGCATCGAGCGCGTGCTTGATGCGACGCAGCGATTCCCGGCCCGCATCGCCGAGCCGCAACGCGACTCCGGTGACGAGCACGTCGATCGCCATCATCATCGCGTAACGCGATGTCGACGGCTTGTAAATGAAATCGGTTTCGAACGCGACGACCGGGATCAGGTGGTCGGCCAGCTTCGCGAGCGGCGAGGCCGGCGCGGTGATCGCGATCAGCTTCGCGCCGTAGCGCTTCGCGAGCCGGCAGCTCTCGAGCAGCTCGGGCACGCGCCCGCTCACCGACAGCGCCACGACGACGGTGTCGCGCGACAGCGTCGCGGCCACCATCCGCTGCAGCAGGCTGTCCTGGTAGCTCGCGACCGGCCGGCCGAAGCGCACGAGCCGGAAACGCAGCTCGTCGGCGAGCGCGGTCGAGCCGCCGCCCTGCCCGTACACATAGGTCATCTTCGCGCCGGCGAGCAGGTCGGCGGCTTCCTCGAACGACGTATTGCGCAGCAACTGGTGGTTGTGCGCGAGCGCCACGCGGATCTCGTCGTAGACCATCGACGCGGGGCTCGTATCGTCGGCCGGCGCGTCGTCGGACGGCACGAGGAAACGCTGGCCGACCGCCGCCGCCTGCGCGACCAGCACCTTCAGTTCGCGCACGTCGCGGCAGCCGACGGCCTTCGCGAAACGCGTGACCGTCGCGACACTGACCTCCGCGTCGCGCGCGAGCGCGCCGATGCTCGCATGTGCGGCGCGCGCGAGATCGGCGAGGATGAACGCGGCGACCTTGCGCTCGGCTTCGCGCAGCTCGGGCGCGCATTCGGCGATCCGCGCGACGATGTCGAGGACCGGCGGGGCGGCCGGTGCCGGATAGGGCTCGGCCGCGTGCGAAGCGGACGGGTTGGCGGGCGTATTCATCTGCGGAAAAGGGTGCGAAGCTCGATGTTACTAAATAACATCACCGCGCAGATGCTACTTTCTGTACCATCTGCGTGTCAACTTCAGTGCAATGCATAGTGATGATGGAGCGGGATGACATGAAAGTTACAAACTATCAGGAAGCGACGATCGATCCGTTCGGCAAGGGCCTCGGCAATCTGCCGAGCGCGAGCGTGCCGCTCGGCGACGCGGGCCGCCTCGAGTGGAACCTGCTCGCGGAAGACGTCAGCCTGCCGGCCGCCGTGCTTTACGAGGATCGCATCGAACACAACCTGAACTGGATGCAGGCATTCGTCCAGAAGTACGGCGTCAAGTTTGCGCCGCACGGCAAGACGACGATGGCGCCGCAACTGTTCCGCCGCCAGCTCGACGCCGGCGCGTGGGGCATCACGCTCGCGACCGCGCACCAGACGCAGGCCGCGTATCACGGCGGCGTGCGGCGCGTGCTGCTCGCGAACCAGCTGGTCGGCCGCCAGAACATGACGATCATCGCGGGGCTGCTGTCCGATCCCGATTTCGAATTCTTCTGCCTCGTCGATTCCGCGGAGAGCGTCGACCAGCTCGGCCGCTTCTTCGGCGCACTGAAGAAGCCGCTGAACGTGCTGCTCGAGCTCGGCGTGCCGGGCGGCCGCGCGGGCGTGCGCGATGCCGCGCAGCGCGAGGCCGTGCTCGCCGCGATCGCGCGCTATCCGGACACGCTGAAGCTGGCCGGCATCGAACTCTACGAAGGCGTGCTGAAGGAGGAAGGCGAGATCCGCACGTTCCTGCAGGAAGCGGTCGCGCTCACGCGCGAACTGGCCGAGGCCGGCCGCTTCGCGCGTACGCCGGCGATCCTGTCCGGCGCCGGTTCGGCGTGGTACGACGTGGTCGCGGAAGAATTCGCGAAAGCGTCCGACGCGGGCTTCGCGGAAGTCGTGCTGCGTCCGGGCTGCTACCTGACGCACGATGTCGGCATCTACAAGAAGGCGCAGACCGACGTGTTCGCGCGCAACCCGATCGCACGCACGATGGGCGAAGGGCTGCTGCCCGCGCTTCAGTTGTGGGCCTACGTGCAGTCGGTGCCCGAGGCCGACCGGGCGATCGTCGCGCTCGGCAAGCGCGACGCGGCGTTCGACGCGGGGCTGCCGGAGCCGGCGCGCCACTTCCGCCCGGGCCGCGACACCGCCCCGCGCGACGTCGTCGCCGCCGAAGGCTGGGCCGTCACCGGTATGATGGACCAGCACGCGTACCTGCAGATCCCGCCGGGCGCGGACGTGAAGGTCGGCGACATGGTCGCGTTCGACATCTCGCACCCGTGCCTGACGTTCGACAAGTGGCGCCAGGTGCTCGTGCTCGATCCGCAGTTCCGCGTGACGGAAGTCGTCGAAACCTTCTTCTGACGCACGTCGCGCACACCGCCCCGCCGCGCGCGCGGGGCGGCCGTCACGCGCGCTTCAAGCGGCCGGAGTACACTGCGCTTTCGTCCTCGGGGCCCCGGGCGGGCATGGCAATCGTCTGCCGCGGCGGGCCCTCAACGCAGCTCCACTGGAGAAAGCCATGGCCGCGAAGAAGATCCTGTTCCTGACCGGCGATTTCGCCGAAGACTACGAAACGATGGTGCCGTTCCAGGCGCTGCAGGCGGTCGGCCACCACGTCGATGCAGTCTGCCCGGGCAAGCGCGCGGGCGACAAGATCAAGACCGCGATCCACGATTTCGAAGGCGACCAGACCTACACCGAGAAGCCCGGCCACCAGTTCACGCTGAACGCGGCATTCGACGACGTCGACGCCTCGCGCTACGACGCGCTCGCGATCGCGGGCGGCCGTGCCCCCGAATACCTGCGACTCGATCCGAAGGTGATCTCGCTCGTGCGCGAGTTCGCCGAAGCCGGCAAGCCGATCGCCGCGATCTGCCACGCGGCGCAACTGCTCGCGGCCGCCGACGTGATCCGCGGCAAGCGCATCTCGGCCTACCCGGCCTGCGCGCCCGAGGTGAAGCTCGCGGGCGGCGAATATGCGGACATTCCGGTCGATGCGGCCGTGACCGACGCGCCGTTCGTCACCGCGCCCGCGTGGCCCGCGCATCCGGCCTGGCTCGCGCAGTTCCTCGCGCTGCTGGGCACGCGCATCGAGCTTTGAACCCGCAGGGAAGCGAAATGAGATGAAGTGCCGGGCCGGCGCGGCGCATTCACGCCGGCCTGCGCCGCCCTGCCCCGTGCTTCAACGCGCGGCCGGCGTCGAGCCGACGTCCGCGATCCGCGACTCCAGCATCGCCAGCGCGCCCGACAGCGCATTCAGCACGTCGTCCGGCAATTGCGCCATCGTCTGTTCGAGAAACGCCTTGCGGCGCGGCAGGCATGCGTCGAACGCGGCGCGGCCGGCGTCCGTTAGCGTCACGTTGGTCACGCGATTGTCGCGTGCGTCGGATTCGCGCTCGATCCAGCCGAGCGCGTCGAGCGACTTCAACTGGCGCGTGAGTGCGCCCGGATCGATGCGCAGCACTTCGACGAGCTTCTTCTGCGACGAATGGCCGCCCATCGTGTGCAACGCGACCATGATGCGCCAGCGCGGCATCGGTTGCCCGACGTGCGTCTCGAATGCGGTCATGAACGCGCGATACGTCCGTCCGAATTGCTGCAAGATCGCGACGCGGTCCTGTTCTTCCATGCGCTCAGTTCTACTCGTTCAATCGTTCAATCGGCCGCGACATGCGGTTCGATCTTGCGCCGCAGCGCGATCGGCGGCACGCGGCGGCACTGCCACACCGACACCACGGCGACGACGGCCGCCATCGCGACACCCACGTGAATCGCGCCGACGAGCGATTCGCGGGCCGCTTCCAGCAGCAGCGCGCCATTATGCCCGGCACGGGTCAGCTCCGCGACAAGGCCGCCCTGCGCGGCGCGATCGATCAGGATCTGCGGATCGGCGAGCTGCGCGTGCCACTGCATCGCGTGATCGGCCGACAGCGCATCGCGCACGCCGCCCGAGTACATCTGGTTGACGAGCGTGCCGGTCAGCGCGGTGCCGATCATCCCGCCGACCATCCGCAGCGACTGCAGCAGCGCCGTGGCGATGCCGAGGTGCTCGCGGCCGGCCGTCTGCTGCGCGAATACGGTGAGGTTCGGCAGCACGAAGCCGAGCCCGATGCCGCCCGCGACCATCAGCGCCATCAGCAGCCATTTCGGCGTCGTGTGGGTCGACACGACGACGCCCGCGCAGGTGATCGCGAACAGCACGAAGCCGACGTGCAGCATCGCATTCGGATTGCGGATGCGCGTGACGACACGGCCGTTCATGATGCTGCCGATCGTGATGAACACGACGAGCGGCGTGATCACGAGCCCCGCCTCCTTCGGCGACATCCCGAAGCCGCCCTGGAACAGCAGCGGCGCGTAGAACAGCAGCGAGAACATCGAGAAGCCGGCGAGGATCGCCAGCACGAAGAGCGCCGACAGCGCGCGGTTGCCGAACATGTCGAACGGCAGGATCGGCTGCGCGCAGCGCTTCTCCCAGTGCCACAGGCCGAAACCGGCCGCGACCGCGACGACGAGCAGGAGCGACGCCCAGCTCGCGACGCCGTACTTCGGCAGCCATTCGACGAACAGTTGCAGCGCGCCGAGCGACAGCGCGATCAGCAGCGCGCCCGGCCAGTCGAGCCGCATCTTGCGATCGTGCTCGACGTGGCGCAGGTGCGGCAGGTAACGCCACACGAACAGCAGCGACAGCAGGCCGATCGGCAGGTTCACGTAGAACACCGAGCGCCAGCCGAACGACTGGGTCAGCACGCCGCCGAGCGACGGGCCGACCGCGTTCGCAATGCCGAACGCGGAGCTCATCAGCACCTGCCAGCGCAACCGCACGACGGAATCGGGGAACAGGTCGGGGATGCACGCGAACGCGGTGCCGACCAGCATCCCGCCGCCGATCCCCTGCAGCCCGCGCGCGAGCACGAGCATCAGCATGTCGTTCGCCATTCCGCACAGCACGGACGCGCCGGTGAACACGACGATCGACACGATGACGAACGGCTTGCGCCCGTAATAGTCGCCGAGCCGGCCGAAGATCGGCACCGTGATCACGGAACTGAGCAGGTACGAGGTCGCGACCCACGCGTACAGGTCGAACCCCCGAAGCTCGGCGACGATGGTCGGCAACGCGGTGCCGACGACGGTCTGGTCGAGCGCGACGAGCATGGTGACGAACGAGATCCCGATCATCGCCAGCAGCGATTCGCGGAACGGCAGGACTTGCCCGCTCGAATGGTGGGCGGCTGTATGGACGGCCATTTTTTGTTGGCGCAACTTTTGACGAGTCAAACAATTTCGAAATTCTAGCATGCGGGAGTAATCTAGGCTGGCGACGGTCAAACCGTTCCAGACCGCCAAGGAGAAAGATGGAACCGATTTCAATCCCCCCCGCCACCACGCTGTCGCAGGACGATCGGGACGCGCTGTGGCGCGCGAAGCAGGTGCTGGAAAGCCCGTCGCTGACGATGAAGCTGACGGGCATGCTGGGCGCACCGGTCGAGAAAATGATCGCCCGGCTGCCGGATTTCGCGACCGGCAAGATCAACGACGCGACGCAGCTCGCGCTGCGCAAGTGCCTGAACATCGCGCTGCGCACGCTCGGCAAGCCGCCCGCGCCGGACGCCGAGCCCGACAAGCCGAGCAACCTGCTGCACAAGCTCGCGGTCGCGACGACCGGCGCGGCGGGCGGCGCGTTCGGCTTTCTCGCGCTGCCGGTCGAGCTGCCGGTGACGACGACGCTGATCTTCCGCTCCGTGTGCGACATCGCGCGCAGCGAGGGTGAAGACCTGGGCTCGGTCGATACGCAGCTGCAATGCCTGGCCGTGCTCGGCATGGGCGGCAACCCGGACAAGCAGGAAGAGGACGCCGATCTCGGTTATTTCGTGCTGCGCGGCGCGCTCGCGCAGGCGATCTCGAAGGCGTCGTCCGACATCACGACGAAGGGCATCGCCGCGCACAGCTCGGCGGCCGTGTTCAAGCTCGTGCAGACGGTGGCGTCGCGCTTCTCGGTGCAGGTGACCGAGCAGATGGCCGCGAAGTCGATTCCGGCGATCGGCGCCGTGCTCGGCGCGACCGTCAATACGCTGTTCATCGACCACTTCCAGCAGATGGCGCACGGCCACTTCACCGTCCGCCGGCTCGAGCGCAAGTACGGCCCGGCGGCCGTCAAGGCCGCCTATCAGGCAATCGACGTCTCGCCGGCGCGCTGAACCGCGCGCTCGACCGCGACGCGACGCAGGAACGCGGCCGCACGGTCGAGCGCGTCGCGTGCTTCCGGCACCATCGGCACGTACAGCTGCCACACGTGCGGCATGTCCGGCCACACCTCGATCTCCACCGCCACCCCGGCGGCCTTCGCCTTCTCGGCGACGCGGCGCGAATCGTCGAGCAGCACCTCGGTGCTGCCGACCTGGATATACAGCGGCGGCAGGCCCGCGAAATCCGCATAGAGCGGCGACGCGTACGGATTCGTCCCCGGCTCGTCGCCGAGGTACAGCTTCGCGGCCTTCGGCAGCGCCGCGCCCGCGAACATCGGATCGGCGCCGTCGTTCGTGCGCAGCGTGGCGCCGGTGGCGGCCAGGTCGGTCCATGGCGAGAACAGGATCGCGCCGGCCGGCAGCGGCTCGCCGCGATCGCGCAGCGCGACGAGCGTCGCGAGCGCGAGGCCGCCGCCCGCCGAATCGCCGCCGAACACGATCGACTCGGGCGGCGTGCCGAGCGCCAGCAGCTGCCGGTACGCGGCCAGCGCGTCGTCGAGCGCGGCCGGGAAACGGTTTTCGGGCGCAAGCCGGTAGTCGAGCGAGAACGAGCGCACGCCCGCGCGCTTCGTCAGGCCGAACACCAGCGGCCGATGGGTCTTCGTCGAACAGAAGTAATAGCCGCCGCCATGGAAGTACAGCAGCGTGCGGCCCGGCCCGCGCCTCGCGCCCGCGTCGGTGCGTTCGAGCCATTCGCCGCGCAGCGGCGCGTCGCCCGCGCCGTAGCACTGGCGCAACCGGTAGCCCGACGGCGCGCGGCGCGGCACCATCATCCGCAAGTCGGTAAAGCGCCGTGCGCGGGCGGGATCGAGCACCTCGCGCGTGGTCTCGGGACGGAACTGCCAACGCAGCAGCCAGCAGGCGAACTTGCTTTGCCAACTCATCGGACGCACTCCGTATTCGCAGTGTGACGATGGTACGTGCGATCGTTCCCGCACCGCTCGACAGGTGCCTCCATATCAAACGCCGGCGCTCAGTTCGCCGGCATCACCTGGCCGCGGATCTCGCCGGCCGGGTGCTCCTTCGTATGGACGTTGAAATACCACTTGCCGCCCATCAGGTCGGTGACCTGTGCGTCGGTGAGTGCCTTCGAACCCTTGATCGGGCTCGCCAGCTCGTCCTTTGGAATCGGCACCTGCACGCCCGCGTTCTGGCCGACCGGCGCGGGCCCGTGGAAATGCGCGGCGGTGGCCGGGCCGGTGAGGTGTTCGTAACGGACCGTCCACTGCAGCATGTGCGTTGCCGTGTCGTAGGTGGCCTCGACATCGCCCGAGCCCTTGGTCGCCGTCGGGGGCACCTCGCTCGACGGCTGGAGATTGGCGGACAGGCGCACCGTTTCGGCGGCGGCGGTGCCGGCGGCCAGCACACCCGCGAGTAACGCGACCTGGAGCAAACGCAGCTTGAGCATGGACTCTCCTTGTACGACGTTGTACGCCGACCGAACGGCGGCGCCACACATGATGGTAGTCGATCGCCGCCGATCCGGGAGCCCGCCGAACGGCCATGCCGCAAAACGCCGCAGCGCGCTCGGCAGGCCAGTCTGCCTCCGGCTGGAAGGGACCTTTGCAGCCTGATGGCTGAATCCGCGTGCGGCCTTTCGCTACACTTCATCTCACAGTTGCTTGTTTCCTTCGTCCGAAGGAGTCTGCGAGTATTCACGCGGCCACCCGGCCGCGTTTTTTTTGCCCGCCGCCGGATTCGGGACCTGCCGCATCGAGCCTCACGAAGCGATCACGCCGCCCCGCGTCACGCCCGATAGCCGGGATCGATGCGATCGACGATACGCTGCAGTGCGTCGAACGCATCCTGCCCCGCGCCATGCTTCGGATCGAAATTCAGCGAATCGCGCACGCACCCTTCGAGCACGGGCGGCGCGATCGCCAGTGCGTCGCCGATCGCATGCGTGGCGACCTGCACCTCGCACGCGCGATTGAGCAGCCACATCAGCGAGAACGTCTGCGCGAGCGTCGCGCCGATCGTCACGGGCCCATGGTTGCGCAACAGCAGCACGGGCCGCCCGCCCGCGCTCTCGACGATGCGCCGCCCCTCCTCCAGATGCACGGTGATGCCCTCGAAGTCGTGATACGCGATCTTCCCGTACAGTTGCGCCGAATAGAAATTCGAGAACGACAGCCCGTCGCGCGAACAGCACACGGCCATCGTCGGCGTCGTGTGCACGTGCATCACGCAGTGCGCATCGGGCAGCGCCGCATGGATCGCACTGTGGAACGTGAAGCCGGCCGGATTGATCGGCCAGTCGGAATGACCGATCACGTTGCCGTCGATGTCGATCTTCACGAGGTTCGACGCGCACACCTCGCGGTAATGGAGTCCGAACGGGTTGATCAGGAAGTGCCCGTCCTCGCCCGGCACGCGCAGCGAGATATGGTTGTAGATCAGCTCGGTCCAGCCGAGATGGTCAAAGATGCGGTAAGCCGCCGCGAGCTGCACGCGCGCCTGCCATTCGGCTTCGGAGAAACGGGCGGGACGCGTGAACGGCTGGTTCGGGACACGTTGCATGGGGGGAACTCCGGTTGCGGATGTGCGCGGCGCGGGCCGCCCGGCGGCGCCGGCCGGCGCGCCACACTCGTTGCGCGCACAACCATATCACCTTTGCCCGCGCACCGGAAACGCGGGTTTAGCCGGAGCGCTTCCGTCCCCTAAAGCTGGTCGTCGACCGGCAGCAGCATGAAGACGCCGGTCATCAGGTTGCGCAGCAGCCCCGCGTGCGGATCGACGTGATAGACGGCCGGCTTGCCGTCGTCCGTGCCCGTCCATTCGAGTTCGGGCGTGCTGCCGCCCGCCGGCGTCACGAGGCTCACGCGGTAGCTTTCGTCCGGCTGCGCCGCGCGCGCGAAGATCTGCGCGACCTGCTCGGCGAGCGCCGGGCTATGGATTACCAGCGCCAGTTCGGTGTTCAGGTGCGCGGAACGCGGATCGAGGTTCATCGAGCCGATCACGAGGATCTTCCGGTCGATCACGTACGCCTTCGCGTGCAGGCTCGCGCGCGAACGCGACCCGAACAGGCGCGGACGCTGGCGACCCGGCTGCGCCTTGAACTCGTACAGCTCGACGCCGTGCTGCAGCAGCGGCACCCGGTACGGCCCGTAGCCGGCCTGCACGGCGACCGCGTCGGTCGCGGCGAGCGAATTGGTCAGGATCGCGACGCGCACGCCGCGCGCGGTCGTGTCGCCGAGGATCTTCACGCCCGCGTCGTGCGGCACGAAATACGGCGAGAACGCGAGGAATTCCCGCTGCGCGCCGCGCGTCAGCTCGACGAGGCGCTGCATCGGCGGGCTCACGTACGCGTCGGTCGGCTGCGCGACCTTGTCGGGCGCGTCGACCTTGAACTCCGCCGGCGCCCACACGAGCCCGAGCTCGTCGCGCGCGATCTGCTGCGCGAGCGGCGTCGCGTTCAGCGGCTTCGCGTTGTACGGATCGGCATTCTTGCGCCAGTGGTCGCGCAGCTCGTCGCGCATTGCGTCGAGCTCCTTCGGATCGAACGACTGATGATTCAGCACGCGCAGCGGATAGCTGCTCGCGCTCGACCAGTAGGTGTCGAAGCTCGCCGAGACGTCGTTCGTCACGGGCCCCGCGGCGAGCACGTCGAGATCGCGGAACTGCAGCGTCGGGCTCGCGCTGAAGTATTCGTCGCCGAGGTTGCGGCCGCCGACGATCGCGATCCGGTTGTCCGCGATCATCGCCTTGTTGTGCAT
>NZ_ASSI01000121.1:0-22551 GCF_000466765.1 Burkholderia sp. AU4i
CAGCGGGTCCGGCGTGCCGCCGCTGCGCGCCGCGTGATCGTGCAGCGCCTGCCCCGCGGCCTGAGCGGACAGCACGCCCAGCACCGCCGTGCGCAGATGGCCGATCGCGTTGCGCACCGGCGGCGCGCCGGTGGCCGCATATTCGGCCGCCGTGTCGAGTTCGAGCGCATCCGCGAACAGCCGGTGCACGGCCGCGACGTTCGGCTCGCGGCGCAGCGCACCCGCGCCGACCGCCGCCGCGCGGTCGAGATAGCGCCTGAGCCGCGTACGGACATCGTCCAGCGGCGTGCCCGGTGCGAAGACCGTATCGAACAGCGCGCCGCACAGGATGCCGACCACCACGTAAAGGAACCGCGCGACCGCGATGTCGAACGCGTGCAGCGGCGCGGATACCGCATCCATCGCGACGATCGCGGCCGTGTAGCCGGCGAGCACCGCCGCGTAGGCGCGGAAATTCCGCTGGAACGTCGCGACGCCCGCGCACAGGCCGATCCAGGCAGCGAGCGCCGGCAGGAACAGCTCGGGGGTCTGCGCGAATGCACCGGTCAGCACGAGCGCGACGGCCGCGCCGATCGCGGTGCCGAGAATCCGGTACTGGCTCTTCGACAAGCCCATCCCGCGGCTGCCCTGCGCGACGATCCACACCGTCGATGCGGCCCATTTCGGGTCGTCGAGATTCATCCGGAAGGCAATGTAGAGCGCGAGCAGCGACGCGGCCGTGTTGCGCAACGCGAAGGCGACCGCACCGGGCGGCAGCATGGGCCGTGCGTCGCGCAGCACGGTGCGGAAGGCCGCAAGCGGCGGCAGATCGGGCAAGGCGAATTTCATGCGGCGAGCATACGGGGGCACGCCGCCGCCACTAAGACGCGTGGACGGGATGCGTTATTGCACCGGGCAGGATAATCGCCGCCGCACGGAGCGATCCGGCCGGCGAAGGTAAGATGCGCGCAGGTCGAACACGGAAGCACCCCGTATGAACTTCGAAAGCATCCGCATATTCCTGCGCGTGGTCGAGCGCGGCAACTTCACCGCCGCCGCCACGCAACTCGACATGCCGCTCAGCCGCGTGAGCCGCAAGGTCAAGCAGCTCGAGGACGATCTCGGCGTCCAGCTGCTGTACCGGACCACACGCCGCGTGTCCGTCACCGAGGCCGGACGCGACTACTACGAGCGCTGCCTGCGCGCCGAGGACATCCTGCTCGACGCGGACCGCCAGGCCCGCGCGCTGCGCATGGCGCCGGAGGGCACGCTGCGCGTGCTGGTGCCCTACTCGATCGGCCTGTTCGAACTGGAGCCGGCACTCGCCGAATTTCGCCGGCGCTACCCGCTCGTCCAGCTCGTGCTGATCTACGACAACAACCCGCTCGATCTCGTCGAACACGGCTTCGACGTCGCGCTGCGCGCGGGCGTGCTGACCGACTCCAGCTACATCGCACGCTCGCTCGGCTGGTCGCAGGCGAAGCTCGCGGCGAGCCCCGCCTATCTCGACCGCGTCGGCCGGCCCGCCACGCCGCAGGACCTCGCGCAGCACGACCTGCTGCTCGTCGGCCGCGACGCGCCCGGCCAGACGCTGCGGCTCACCAATGCGGCCGGCGAAGTCGCCGACGTGCCGGTGCGACCGGTGCTGATCACCAACGAATCGGTGACGGTGCTGCGCCAGGCCGCGAGCGGCGGTGGCATCGCGCTGGCCTCGACGCACTACACGGCCCGCCGGCTCGAACGGAACGAACTCGAAATCGTGCTGCCCGACTGGCACCGGGCCGACGACGTCGAGCTGCACGTGCTGTACCCGCGGCGCGCGACGCTCGACAGCAAGGTGCGCGCGTTCGTCGATTTCCTCGCGGAACTGTTCACCGCATGGCGAACGGCCCCGTAACCGGTACCGTTCGGCCCGGTTCGCACACCGATTATTGCGCGGCACGAAATCGATTAATGAGCCGGCCCGTGTTGATGGCGGCACGCCACATCGTTAGCCTGTCGCGATGCACAACGACTCCACCGGCGACGCCAGCCGCCTGACCGCTGCCCGCAGACGCGTCACGCGCGTCCCGCCTTCCTGACCGGCAGCATCCCGCCTTCCGAAGCCCGCCACGGCTTCGTGCATCCGATCGAGCCGCACATCGCACGCGTCGGCCCCGGCTACCGGGCCGCGTCGCGCGCCGTGCGCTTTCCGTTCAGCAGCCGCGCCTGCGTCGCGTTCGCACGCGTGCGTGCGCGGTGGCGCGTGCCCGCCGCGACGGGCCGCAGCCGTCAAGCACCTTACGCTTCTTACGCAGGAAACCCATGTCCACTCCGTCATCTCCCGCCCCGCTGTCGGGCGGCAAGCTCGCGATCGGCACGATCGCCGTATCGCTCGCGATGTTCATGAACGTGCTCGACTCGTCGATCGCGAACGTCGCCATTCCGACCATCTCGGGCGACCTCGGCGTGTCGGTCGACGAAGGCACGTGGGTCATCACGATCTTTGCGGCCGCGAACGCGGTGTCGATTCCGTTGACGGGCTGGCTCACGCAGCGCTTCGGCCAGGTACGCCTGTTCGTCACGTCGATCCTGCTGTTCGTGTTCGCGTCGTGGCTGTGCGGGATCGCGCCGAACCTGCCGACACTGCTCGCCGCGCGAATCCTGCAGGGCGCAGTCGCCGGGCCGCTCGCGCCGCTGTCGCAGGCGCTGCTGCTCGGCGCGTGGCCGCGGCAGAAATCATCGAGCGCGCTGGCGCTGTGGTCGATGACGGCGCTCGTCGGCCCGATCGCGGGGCCGTCGCTCGGCGGCTGGATCACGTACGACTACAACTGGTCGTGGATCTTCTACATCAACATTCCGGTGGGTTTCTTCGCGGCCGCCGTCACGTGGATCGTGTTCCGGGATCGCGAATCGGCCACGCGCCGCCTGCCGATCGATACGGTCGGCCTGCTGCTGCTCGTGCTGTGGGTCGCGTCGCTGCAGATCATGCTCGACAAGGGCAAGGATCTCGACTGGTTCAACTCGCCCGTCGTCGTCGCCCTCGGCATCGTCGCGCTGATCGGCTTCGCGTTCTTCCTCGTGTGGGAGCTGCACGAGGCCAACCCGATCGTCGACCTGCGGCTCTTCACGCAGCGCAATTTCGCGGGCGGCACGATCGCGATCTCGGTCGCGTACGGGATGTTCTTCGGCACGCTCGTGCTGCTGCCGCAATGGATGCAGGGCTATCTCGGCTACCGCGCGGTCGATTCGGGGCTCGCCACCGCGCCGCTCGGGGTGTTCGCGATCCTGCTCACGCCGGTCATGGGGCGCCTGCTGCCGCGCACCGACCCGCGCTACATCGCGACGCTCGCGTTCGTCGGCTTCGCGGTCGTGTTCATGATGCGCACGACCTTCTACACCGACGTGTCGCGCTGGGACCTCGTGCTGCCGACGCTGCTGCAAGGCATCCCGATGGCGATGTTCTTCGTGCCGCTGACGTCGATCATCCTGTCCGGGCTGCCGCCGGAAAAGATCCCGGCCGCCGCCGGCCTGTCGAATTTCGGCCGCACGTTCTGCGGCGCGGTCGGCACGTCGCTGATCAGCAACGCCTGGAACGACCGCACGATCCTGCACCACGCGCGGCTCACCGAACAGGCGAGCATCGACAACCCGACCTTCGCGCAACACGTCGACACGACGCGCTCGCTGCTGCACCTGAGCCCCGATTCGGCGCTCGCGCTCTTCAACACGTCGGTCGATTCGCAAGCGGCCGTGATGGGGCTGAACGACATCTTCTATGTATCGGCGATCATCTTCGTCGCGATCATTCCGCTGATCTGGATCACGAAACCGTCGCGCTCGGGCGGCGGCGATGCCGACGCGGCGGCGGCCGGCGCGCATTGATCCGGATGCGCGCCGGCCGGGCCCCGCGTCGCGCACGCCGGGCCTCGCGTCGTCACCCGCCCGCGTAATAAAGACTTGCAATCGATACAGGCGGAAACGTCAACAGCCGGTGCCCGCACCGCGTTTTCTGGACAAGCGCTCACGATCCGGGCGCGCAACGACAGGAGAAAACACCATGCGAGCCTTGACGCGCCATCTCGCGATTGCCGCCACCCTGATGTCGGTACTGACCGGCACCGCGTTCGCCGACACGCCGTGGCAACAGGCGCATCCGCGCCGCGAAGAGGTCAACCAGCGCCTCGCAAACCAGAATCGCCGGATCCATCACGAAGTGAAGGAAGGCGAGATGTCGCACGCACAGGCCGCGCGCCTGCACCGTGACGACCGCAAGATCCGCCGGGAAGAGCGGGACATGGCTGCGCAGGACCGCAGCCACATCACGAAGAGCGAACAGCACGTGCTGAACCAGCAGGAAAATGCGGTCAGCCACCAGATCGGCCAATAAGATCGACAACACCGGCAGGTGCCCATTCGCCACCACCTGAAACGCCCGCTGCCGCCGTGCGGCAGCGGGTGCTTGTTGTGTATCGAATCGTTTCAACGCGCCAACGGCTTCAAATGCTGCGGGTATACTCCGTCGTCAGCCGCCTGCCGCATCGTCGTCCGTCAAACATGGCCCGATTCCGGGCGGTTTCGTCGCGAAGCTTCGCGTTTCGCCTACCCCGCGCCCCAGCCTCGATACGAGACCCACGACGACCCACCATGAAACGATTCCTGCTGCTCCTTCCCGCCGCCCTGCTCGCCGCCTGCGGTTCCGCGCCGTCGTCCGACTCGGCCGCCTCGTCCGGCGCGGCGCCGATGATGTACGTGTCGTCGCAACGTCCGGCCTACGCGATCGCCAACTGCCTCGACAGCCGCCTGCCGGGCACCGAGCAATCGCAGCACAACGGCGTGACCGATATCGCCGTCGGCTCGAACTCCTACTTCGTCACGCTGACGCCGTCGGGCAACGGTTCGGTCGTCAAGGTCGTGCGCGGCTCGGGCAGCGAGCCGCCCGAGGAAACGATGCGCTTCGCGCTCGCACGCTGCCTGATCTGATCCGAACCCCGCCGATGCCGGGCGCCCGCCCGGCTCGCTCCTGCGCGCCGGCCCGCCGGCGCGCACGCCGAATATTTTCATCCGGGTGGCCGTCGATGAGAGAATCGCACCCACGATTCCCTTTCAACGGAGCCCGCATGAAGCACCTGCTGTCCCGGCTGTTCGTCAGCGCCGCGCTCGTCGCGCTTGTCCCGGCGCTGCCGGCGCAGGCGGCCACGCCGCCCGGCATCTTCGTCGTCGCCACGCAGCTCGGCGAATTCACGACCCTCGACCCGAGCGGGATTTACGAACTGGTGCCGTCGGAGTACGTCGCGAATACCTACGAACGGCTGGTGCGCGTCGACCTGAAGGACCCGACGCGCTTCGACGGGCAGATCGCGCAATCGTGGACGGTCGGCGCCGACGGCGTGACCTACACGTTCAAGCTGCGCCCCGGCCTCACGTTCCATTCCGGCAACCCGGTCACCGCCGACGACGTCGCGTGGTCGCTGCAGCGCACCATCCTGCTCGACAAGGGGCCGGCCGGCGTGCTCGCCGACCTCGGCCTCACGAAAGCGAACGTGGCGCAGAAGGTGCGCGTGGTCGACCCGCAGACCGTCGTGCTCGAAACCGACCGCAAGTACGCACCGAGCTTCGTGCTCAACGTGCTGAGCGCATGCCCGGCATCGGTCTTCGACAAGAAGCTGCTGCTGTCGCACCAGCAGGGCAACGATTTCGGCAGCGGCTGGCTCCGGACCAACGACGCGGGCTCGGGCCCGTACCAGCTCGTCAAGTGGACGCCCAACGAAAACATCGTGCTGCAGCGCTTCGAGAAATACCGCACGCCGTACCCGATGAAGCGCGTCGTGCTGCGCCACGTGCCCGAAGCGTCCGCGCAACGGTTGCTGCTGGAGAACGGTGACGCCGACGCCGCGCGCAACCTGAGCCCCGACAGCCTCGCCGCGCTGACGAAGGCCGGCAAGATCAAGGTCGCGTCGTGGCCGGTGTCCGCGCTGCTGTACCTGAGCCTGAACACGAAGAACCCGAACCTCGCGAAACCCGAGGTGCAGCAGGCGATGAAATGGCTGGTCGACTATGACGGCATCCAGCGCAACATCGTCAGCACGACGTACAAGGTGCATGAAACCTTCCTGCCCGAAGGCTTCCTCGGCGCGTCGAACGCGCGGCCGTACAAGCAGGACGTCGCGAAGGCGAAGGCGCTGCTCGCCAAGGCCGGCCTGCCGAACGGCTTCGACGTGACGATGGACATGCCGAATGACTATCCGTACCTCGAGATCGCGCAGGCGCTGCAGGCGAACTTCGCGCTGGGCGGCATCCGCGTGAAGCTGATTCCGGGCGATGCGAAGCAGGCGATCGGCAAGTATCGCGCGCGCCAGCACGACATCTTCGTCGGCGAATGGTCGCCCGACTACATGGACCCGAACAGCAACGCGCGCGGCTTCGCGTGGAATCCGGACAACTCCGACCAGTCGCCGACGAAGATGCTCGCGTGGCGCAACAGCTGGGACATTCCGCAACTGACGAAGGACACCGAGGCCGCGCTCGTCGAGCCGTCGCCCGCGAAACGCGCGCAGCGTTACGAAGCGCTGCAGAAGGCCGTGCTCGCGAACTCGCCGTTCATCATCATGTTCGAGAAGGTCGTGCAGGTCGCGACGCGCCCCGGCGTGACCGGGCCGGAAATCGGGCCGATCAACGACCTCGTGTCATACCGCACGCTCGCGAAATAATGGCGCCCGCCCGCGCGCCCGGCCCTGCCGGCGCGCGGGTAATCGCCGCGGGCCGCCGCGGCGGTGCTATGCCGTGCGGCGCGGGCGATCTACAATGCGCGACGCCACGGACGCCGGCCGCGACCGGCGACGATGGGGACCACCGAATCCGCTAATCCGCTTCGCCAAGGAAAACAGGATGCGCACGCTACAACAACTGCGAATGGAGTTCCTTCAGTACAAGATCGAGCCGATCGGCTGGCTCGGCGACAGCCCTTCCCGCTTCGACTTCTATACGCAAACGGCCGCCGGATGCGACACCATCCTGGAGCTCGGCGTGTTCACCGGGCTGACCACGACGGCCTTCCTGCTCGCGCAGCCGAAGCGCCTCGTGTCGGTCGACATCTCCGACGAGTATTTCCAGATCCGGCCCGAACTGGAGCAGGCGGCGAAAGACCTGTCGATCGACTTCGAATTCCGGATCGCCGACGATCTCGCGATGGAGCCGCTCGCCGCCGACCTGCTGTTCATCGACACCACGCATACGTACGAGCAGACGCTCGCCGAACTGAACCGTTTCGGCCCGCTGGCGCGCAAGAAGATCGTGCTGCACGACATGACCGTGGCCGGCGTGTACCAGGCGGTGTTCCAGTGGCTGTGGGACAACAAGCAGTTTCATATTACGTATCACGACAGCCGCGGTTGCGGCGCGGTCGTCTGCGAGCGCCACGTCGGCTACTGAGCCGGGCGCGCGCAACGGGGGGCGAACATGCAATCGAGCGAACACGCGGTCTGCGTGGCGATCAACGACAACAACCGCGCGTGGTACGAGATGCTCGTGCCGTTCCTGCTGTCGCTGCGGCACACCGGCTACGACGGGCGGATCGCGGTGATCGGCTACGGGCTGTCCGAACGCAAGCGGCAGATCCTCGCGAGCCAGTCGATCGACGTGATCGACGCGTCGAGCGCGTATGCGCTGCCGGTCGGCCGCTTCATCGAGGCAGCCGAGTATTGCGCACGCAACCCGCAGATCCGCAAGCTCGCGCTGTACGACGCCGACATCTGGTTCTGCGCGCCGCCGTTCGACCTGTTCTCGCAGATCGGCGACGACCGGCTCCACGCGTGCCCCGACCCGCTGTTCTGCACGTTCGTCGTCACGCCGCTGATCGGCGAGCGGCGCGACCATCACTGGCGCCTCGTCGTCGACGAAGTCTCCGCCCGCCACGGCAGCGCGTTGCAGGCCGGGCTCGTCGCCGGGACCGCCGACGCGTGGGCACGCTACGCCGGCCACCTGCGCGACTGCACCGCCCGCATCGGCACCGATTTCCAGGAATGCTTCGGGATCGATACGACGTTCCTGCACCTGTGGAGCGCCCAGGGCGAAACGGCGCTGCTCGATCCGGTCCAGAACTTCGTCAGCAAGTACGGCATTCACGAAGCGTTCGATGCAGGCACCGGCACGACGACGCTCCGGTATCACGGCGAGCCGATCCGCGCGCTCCACATGACCGGCGACATCCGCTTCCTCGACCGCTGGCGCTACTACGCGAACCACGTCGACGCCGCGCTGCGCGACGGCGTGCCGTTCGCGCTGTCGGACGGCACGCGGGCACAGTCCGACGCGGTCGCCGCGCGCATCGCGGCGACCGACTACGTGCGCTCGGCCGGGCTGACCGTTGCGGCCGCAACGATCGAGACAAGCGCGGGCGCCTACCTGCAGGCGATCGACGAACCCGGCGGCACGATGCTGATCGGCAGCGGAAACCACGAGGTCGTGTTCACCGCGACACGCGACATCGCGCGGCTGAACGTCTACGTCACGCACCCGTCCGGGTCGCCGTCGCCGCTGCTGTGCGAAGTGCTGGTCGACGGGCAGCCGCAGCGGAAAGGCACCGAGCTGACGGCGCATTTCACGTACCGGATCGCGCCCGGCACCGTCATCACGCTGCGCTCGACGAGCCTCGGCGGCCAGCAGTGCAATGCGATCTGGCGGCTGCGCGAGGCGCCGGACATGCAGCAATAGGCAGCGAGCGGCGGGCGGCGGCCCGCCGCCGGTCAATGGAATGCCGCCCACACCAGGTACGCATTCAACCCGACGATCACGACCGTCGCCGCGCCGGCGACGATCCGCAGCGGCATCCGCATCGCGTAAGCGCCCATCACGTCCGCCCGCGCCGACAGCATCAGCAGCGCGATCATCGGCATCGGCAGCACGAAACTCAGCACCACCTGGCTCGCGACCATCGCGCGCGTGACATCGCAGCCGAGCGCGACCACCGCGAACGCGGGCACGACCGTCACCGCGCGCCGCACCCAGACCGGCACGCGACGGTGGATGAAACCCTGCATCACGACCTGCCCGGCCATCGTGCCGACCACCGAACTCGACACGCCCGAGGTCAGCAGCGCGACGAGAAACAGCGCGCCGGCCGCCGGCCCGAGCACCGGGATCAGCGTGTGATACGCGTCGCCGATGTCGGTCATGCCCGGCGCGCTCGCGTGAAACGCCGACGACGCCATCATCACCATCGCGAGATTCACGAACCCGGCCAGCCCGAGCGCGACGACCACCTCGCGATTCGAGAAGCGCACGAGCCGCCGCCGCTCCGTATCGTCGCGCGGCGCGGTGCGATCCTGCGTGAGCCCCGAATGCAGATACAGCGTGTGCGGCATGATCGTCGCGCCGATGATCCCGACCGCGATCGTCAGCGCCGCGCGATCCGGAATCTGCGGGACGACCAGGTGGAACGCGGCCGCATGCCAGTCCTGCGGCGCGATCAGCAGTTCGCCGAGATAGCACGCACCGATCACGCCGACCAGCGCCGCGATCGCGGCTTCCAGCGGCCGGAAGCCGCGCTTTTCGAGCGCGAGGATCGCGCAGGTCGCGAGCGCCGTCGCGATCATCCCCGCGAACAGCGACAGGTGGCACAACAGCCCGAATGCAAGCGCGCCGCCGAGGAATTCGGCGAGATCGGTCGCCATCGCGGCGATCTCGGACGCGACCCACATGCCCCATACGACCGGCGCGGGAAACCGGTCGCGGCACAGCTCCGCGAGATTGCGGCCGGTCACGATGCCGAGCTTCGCCGACATCGCCTGGAACAGCATCGCGATCGCGTTCGCGGCCAGCACGACCCACAGCAGCCGGTAGCCGAACGCGGCACCGGCCTGGATGTTGGTCGCGAAGTTGCCGGGGTCCATATAACCGATCGACGCGATCACGGCCGGCCCGACGAACGGCAGCAGTGCGGCGACGCCCGTGCGGCGCCCTTCCAGCGCGGCACGCGCCGCGCCGTCGGTGTGGCCGGTGTGGTCGGTGTGGCCGTTGTGCCCGGTAGGCAGGCCCGGCAGCGCGAAGCCGCCGGCAGGTTTGTTCGTGACGGGAATCATGGTGGTATTCCGTTCGAATGAGGAAGGATTCCTGAAGGTCGGGCGCCACGGCCGGCATCGCGGCTGCCGGCCGCGGCGCCTGCGGCGGCGTTACAGCGGCACGACGTCGGGACGGTTGCGCGGAAACTGCGCGATCACGTCCGGCGCGACGTTCAGGTGCGCTTCGACGAGCTTCGGCGGCGTATGCGCGAGCCAGTCGGACAGCGACACTTCCGCATAGCGGTCGGTCTTGAAGATCTCGAGGAACACCAGATCCGTGTTGCCGGTGTTCTGCACGTAGTGCCCGAGGCTTTTCTTCACGTAGCCGACGTCGCCCGCGCGGAAGTCGGCCGTCTGCGCCTTCGGCCCCGTGCCGAACACGGTCATCCGTGCCTCGCCCTGCAGGTAGTACTGCCATTCATCGGCGTTCGGGTGCCAGTGGAGTTCCCGCATGCCGCCCGGATGCACGGTGACGAGCGCCGCCGCGACGGTCGTCGACACGTTGAGGTTCGTGCTGTCCGCGATCCGCACTTCACCGCCGCGGGTCTTCCTGACCGGCTTCATGTCGCCGAGCGGGAAGATGAACGGATGCGGCGGCGCCCCTGCCGCCGACGCCGACGCGCGCTGGGCTTCCGCGAGCGGGCCCGGTTCGTCGCCCTGGAAGATCCACAGGTTGTCGAGCGGGATGTTCCGGAATGCGTCGGCCGGCACGCCGAAGTTGAGTGCGAGCACGTCGGGCGGCGTGTGCGCGACCCAGTCGGTCAGCAGCAGCGTGTTGAATTCGGACGCGCGGCCGTTATCGAACGCGAGCAGGAATTCGGCGCCGTCGGTGCCGAGGCCCTGCAGCGAATGCGGCAGGCCGGGCGGGAAATACCAGAGATCGCCGGTTTTCACGTCCTGCACCGATGGCCGCCCGAGTTCGTCGAGCACCGTGATCCGGCACCGGCCGTCGAGCATGATGGCCCACTCGGCCTGCTGGTGCCAGTGCATCTCGCGAATGCCGCCGCGCGTCAGGCGCATGTTGACGCCGGAAATGGTTTCGGAAATCGCAAAATCGTCCTGGGTAACTTCACGCGCCCATCCGCCATTTTGAATTCTTTTATGCGCATTATTGAACGAGGCCCAGAATAACGGCATGCCGTTGATATCGGTGGCCGGCGGATCCTGAAAGGACGGAAACTGGTTGGCAATAGCCGGATTTTTGGGCCCCGGATCGGTCAGGCTCTGGCGGTTGCGCGCATTGACCGCGCCTTCCGGCGGACTGTCCGGATTGCCGAACGAGGCGGCCTTCGCCGAGACCGCAATACCGGCGGCGGCAATGGCGCCGGCCGTATTCGCCAGCATCCTGCGTCGAGAAAGATTCGTCATGACTTCTCCTTCATTCTTGCGATCAAGTGAATTCCCATTACGGAACACATGCCGTTTTTCGGATTATCGAAAATCGAACATCCCGTCACGCAAGTTAAATACAATTCGACGAATAAATTAAATGAATTATTAACCTGAATTAATGATTTAAGCTGATCGACTTTAATTTTGTAATTATTGCGGTGCAGCGGGATGGCGGGAAGGGAACGGATTTCTGTGAATGAGGGGAGACGATTGCGCCCGGTCGTGACGACCCTGCATGGCGACAACCCGCGATCGGGATACGACGCGGGCGACTCGCATCACCGATCGTTTCGAGCGGGCCCGTGCGGATGCGGATACGCCGGATACCGGCGACCTGCGCCGCGACCGGAAGCGGTTCACTCTCGCGGCATCGCGTCGAGCCGTTGCGCGGCAAACCTCAAGCCGCCCAGAATCCGTTCCGCGACCCGCGCCGGAAAGCCGGGCGGCAACGCCGCGGCGACCGATTCGATCACATGCGGCGTCATCGCGACGAGCCGTTCGACGATCGGCGTCGCGATATCGCCGAGCAGGCAGTGCTCGGCCATCGCGCTGAAGTGCCGTCGCGTGATGTCGCGCATCGCATAGTGCTTGCGCTTGCCGTGCACGGCCATCGCGAGCTTCGCCTTGTGCCACGACCACTGGTTCGCGCCGTCGCCTTCGACCGGCCAGATCGACATCACGTCGTAAAGCGGCGTCAGCCGGAAACGGCCGCCCGCCAGCAGGCGCAGGCTGAAGTTCTTCGCATGCCCGTCCGGTGCGGCAAGCATCCAGAACACGATCAGGGCGGCGAACAACGTGTCGAGATCTTCCCGCGACGTTTCGGAATGACGCAGGAGGCCTGCGAGATCGGGCACACCGGGGCCGCCGTGCGACTCGTACTTCAGATGAGGCGGCACGCCGAGCGCCTGGCAGAAGTCCTCCTGCGGCAAGCGCAACAGCCACCCGCCATCGCGATGCAACGCACGATCGAAGCGTGCGACGGACAGCACCTTGTGCGCGCCGAAACGCACGATTTCCGCCTGCGCGACCGACAGGCCGTACGCGCGCAGGATCGCGAGGCACAGCCACTCGTTCTCGACGGAGGCCGTCAGATCGGCCCGCTTGTTGCCGACCAGCCCGAGCGGCAATTTCAGAATATGCGTGGTCGGCGTCGCGCCGTGCGGGCGCATCCAGCGCCCGTCATGAAACAGCAGTGCGGTCTTTTCCTGCGCGCCGGCCAGCGACAGCCGGAAATCGTCGTCGTCCCCGCCTGCCGTCGCCACCCCGCTCGCCTGATCGAGCACGCGCACCACGTCGTCGTCCGACAGCGGCGTACCGTCGATGCGATTCAGGCCGGTCGGCGCATCGTCCTCGCCGAGCAATTGCACCGCGCCGATGCAGTCGCGGCCGAGCGCGGCGAGCAGATCGAACGGCTCGGTCGTCGCCGTGCCGAACCGGGCGGCCAGGCGGCGCCGAATGGCATCGCTGTCCGGCAGCAGGTTGTCGAAGAAGTGATTCACGCGTTCGCCGCGCAGCGGTGCTTCGCCGACACCGAACGGCAGCGACAGCGACAACGGGCGGCCGACGGCCGATTGTTTCCAGTCGGCGTCGTACAGGAGTTCCATGTCGCCGCGCGCGGGAATCCGCCACGTGCCGACCCGCTGGCCGTTCGTCCAGATCGACAATGCGCGCGTGTGCGTTCTGCGTCCCATCGCTTACCACTCGACGTCGGCTGCGTCGTGTCCGTCCTTCGTGCGGATGCTGAGTTCGAGACCGTACAGCGCGGTCAGCTCGAGCAACTGGCTGAGCGACAGGCTTTCGGTACGCGTGGTTTCGAGCGACGACAAGCGCGACTGGCCCACGCCGATTCTCCCGGCCGCTTCCGCTTGCGTCAGGCCCTTTGCCTGACGCGCGGAAGACAGGATTTCGCCCAGTTGCGCGGACGTATTGACGATGAAGTTCACGGCATGGATCCCGGAAGACAATAAATGCAGTATATGCCTGACAGACATAAACGCAAATTATCTCTGTCAGGAATAAACGAAAAATATGCCTGACAGAGATAAAACCATTCCCCTTCCGGCGCGAACCGCCCCGCCGTCGAACGCACATCCGACCCTATCACCTATCCTCACACCATAGTTTTTATCCGCTGGCGCGAATGATTTTGGCTTCGTTAGATGGATGACATTCGATCATCAGACGACAACGATCTAACAGCCGATGACCTGCGCGTTCGCCCGTACCGTCGAATCCCGCTACGCCGAGCTCACGCCGACCGCGAAGCGCATCGCGAGCTACATGCTCGCGAACCTCGACCGGCTCGGGCTCGAAACGGCCGACCAGATCGCCCGGCAGGCCGGCACGAGCGGCATCTCGGTCGGGCGCTTCCTGCGCAGCGTCGGCTACCGCAATCTCGACGACCTGAAACGCGAGCTGCGCGGCGGAGGCGATCGCCCGTGGATGATCACCGACCGGCTCGACGAATACCGCCGCGTCGCGGGTACGCAACCGGCCCGCGGCAACGGCAATGCCAATGCCGGCAACAGCCCGCTCGCATCGTCGCTCGAGCGCGAGCTCGATGCGATCCGCCACGTGTACCGCCTCGCCGAAGGCCCGGTGTTCGCGCAGGTGGCCGACCGGATCGCGCATGCGGACGCGGTATTCATCCTCGGCATCCAGTCGACGCGCGGGATCAGCAATGCGTTCAGCAGCTACCTCGAGTACCTGCGCCCGCGCGTGTTCTATTCCGACGGCCAGTCGGGCTCGTACGTCGATTCGCTGAACTCCGAATTCGAGCGGCCGTACTGCATCGTCACCGACACCCGCGCGTATTCGCGCAGCGCGCGCCGCTATTGCCAGGCGGCCGCCGAGCGCGGGCAGCCGTTCGCGCTGGTCACCGATCTCTCGTGCCCGTGGGCGCGCGACTGGCCGGCCGACCTGCTGCAGGTGAAGACCGACGTCGGCCAGTTCTGGGATTCGCTCGCACCGCTCACCTGCCTGTTCAACCTGCTGATCACGGCCGTGGTCGACCGCCTCGGCCCCGCGATCGACCGGCGCGTCGCGCGCAACCGCGAACTGCAGCACACGTTCGACCAATTCGAATCCTGAGCGAGCCCGACCGAACCCGAACCGCCAATGAACGACCACCGCCTCGTCGAAATCACGCCCGCCACCCATCGCGTCGACATCGACCTCGTCTACGCGACCGACCGCAACCTGACCGGCAAGCCGATCTACCGCCGCGCGCACTGCCTGCTGCTGGCGCCGGCCGAGGCCGCGTTGCGCCGCGCGGTGAACGTCGCCGCGCAGGCCGGCTTCACGCTGCGCATCTACGATGCGTACCGGCCGCCGCAGGCGCAGCAGGTGCTATGGGATTTCCTGCCCGACCCGAACTTCGTCGCCGATCTCGGCCGCGGCTCGAATCACAGCCGCGGCACCGCGCTCGACCTGACGCTCGTCGGCGCCGATGGCGAGCCGCTCGACATGGGCACCGGCTTCGAAGAGATGGTCGCCGCATCCGGCCACTTCCACGCGGGGCTGCCCGAAGCCGTGCAGCGCAACCGCCTGCTGCTGCTCGGCGTGATGCACGCGGCCGGCTTCGCGCACATCGACAGCGAATGGTGGCACTACGAACTGCCCGGCTCGCACGCGTTGCCGCAGATCGACAATGCGGCAAGCGGCCCGTGGCGCCTGATGTGATGGCCCGACGCATGCCCCCCGACGTTCACGTTCAACGACTTCAACGACACATGGAGCGCAGATGAAACCCCTGACATCCCGGCTCGTCGCGGCGCTGGCCGCCGCATCCGTTCTCGCCGCCGTTCCGCTGTCCGCCGCGCACGCGGAGACGCCGAAGGACATGTTCGTGATGGCCACGCTGCTCGACGAATTCACGACGCTGGACCCGGGCGAGGTCTACGAGCTGGTGCCGGAGGAATACGTCGCGAACACGTACGACCGGCTCGTGCGCGTCGACCTGCGCGACCCGTCGAAATTCAACGGCGACGTCGCGCAGTCGTGGACGGTGAGCACCGACGGGCTGACCTACACGTTCAAGCTGCGCCCCGGCCTCAAGTTCCACTCGGGCAACCCGCTGACGGCCGACGACGTCGCGTGGTCGATCCAGCGCGCGGTGCTGCTCGACAAGGGGCCTGCGGCCGTGCTGACCGGCATCGGGCTCACGAAGGCGAACGTCGTCGCCAACGTGAAGAAGCTCGACGACCTGACGGTGTCGGTCACGACCGACCAGAAGTACGCGCCGACCTTCGTCCTGAATGTGCTGGGCTCCTGGCCCGCCTCGGTGCTCGACAGGAAGCTGCTGCTGTCGCACCAGCAGGGCAGCGACTTCGGCAACGCGTGGCTGAAGACCAACGAGGCCGGCTCCGGCGCGTACAAGCTGGTCAAGTGGACCGCCGGCGACAGCGTCGTGCTGCAGCGCTTCGACGGCTACCGGCTGCCGCTCGCGATGAAGCGCATCGTGCTGCGCCACGTGCCCGAAGCCGCGAGCCAGCGCCTGCTGCTGGAGAACGGCGATGTCGATGCGGCACGCGACCTGAGCCCCGACGATCTGGCGTCCGTCGTGAAATCCGGCAAGGCGAAGGTGTCGGCATCGCCGCAGGCGACGCTGCTGTATCTCGGCCTGAATACGAAGAACGCGACGCTCGCGAAACCCGACGTGCAGGAAGCGCTGAAGTGGCTCGTCGACTATGCGGGCATCCAGGGCAACGTGGTGAAGACGACCTACAAGGTTCACCAGACGTTCCTGCCCGAGGGTTTCCTCGGCACGCTGAACGCGAACCCGTACCGGCTCGACGTCGCGAAGGCGAAAGCGCTGCTCGCGAAGGCCGGCGTGCCGAACGGGTTCTCGGTGACAATGGACGTGCGCAACGATTATCCGTACACCGAAATCGCGCAGGCCGTGCAGGCGAACTTCGCGCAGGCGGGCATCAAGGTGCAGCTGATCCCCGGCGACAACAAGCAGACGCTCGCGAAATACCGCGCGCGCCAGCACGACATCTACATCGGCGAATGGTCGGCCGACTACATCGATCCGCACAGCAACGCGCAGGGTTTTGCGTGGAACCCCGACAATTCCGACAAGTCGAGCTATAAAATGCTGGCCTGGCGCAACAGCTGGGACATTCCGCAACTGACGAAGGAAACCGACGCCGCGCTCGCCGAGCCGACCACCGCGAAACGCGCGCAACGGTATCAGGCGATGCAGAAGGAGATGCTCGGGCGCTCGCCGTTCGTGATCATGTTCGAGAAAGTCGCGCAGGTCGCGACGCGGCCCGGCGTGAGCGGGCTCGAAGTCGGGCCGATCAACGATCTCGTGTCGTACCGCAACCTGAAGAAGCAATGAGATTCACCGCATGTCGACTCCCGCCTCCTCCCTCGAAGCCCTGCGCACGCTGCCCGCGCGGCGCCCGGCCGTGCGCTGGGCACTGCGCGTGCTGCGCTGGGCGCTCACGCTCGCCGTCACGTTCGCGGGGCTGCTCGCGCTGACGTTCGTGATCGGCCGCAAGGTGCCGATCGATCCCGTGCTCGCGATCCTCGGCGATCGCGCGTCGGCCGACGCGTATGCGGCCGAACGCATCGCGCTCGGGCTCGACAAGCCGCTCGTCACGCAATTCCTGATCTATGCGCGCGACGTGCTGCACGGTCATCTCGGCATGTCGCTGCTGACCGCGAACCCGGTGCTCGACGACATCAAGCGCGTGTTCCCGGCCACGCTCGAACTGGCGACGATCGCGACCTTGATCGGCATCGCGATCGGCGTGCCGCTCGGCGTCGCGGCCGCCGTGAAGCACAACCGTCCGATCGATCACATCGCGCGCTTCGTCGGGCTGATCGGCAATTCGGTGCCGGTGTTCTGGCTCGGGCTGATGGGGCTGCTGCTGTTCTATGCGCGGCTGCACTGGGTCGGCGGCCCGGGCCGGCTCGATCCCGTGTACGACGGGATGGTCGACCCGCGCACCGGCAGCCTGCTGATCGACGCGGCGCTCGCCGGCGAGTGGGACGTGTTCCGCAACGCGGTGTCACACATCGCGCTGCCCGCCGCGATCCTCGGCTACTACTCGGTCGCGTATCTCAGCCGGATGACGCGCTCGTTCATGCTCGACCAGCTGAGCCAGGAGTACATCGTCACCGCGCGCGCGAAAGGCTTGCCGGAGCGCCGCGTGATCTGGCGGCATGCGTTCGGCAACATCGCGGTGCCGCTGCTCACCGTGATCGCGCTCACGTACAGCAACCTGCTCGAAGGCTCGGTGCTGACCGAGATCGTGTTCGCGTGGCCGGGGCTCGGCTCGTACCTGACCGGCGCGCTGCTGAACGCCGACATGAACGCGGTGCTCGGCGCGACGCTCGTGATCGGCGCGATGTTCATCACCGTCAACCTGCTGACCGACGCGCTGTACCGCGTGTTCGATCCGCGCGCGCGCTGAGGCGCCGACACGACATGACCGCTTCCACCCTGCTTCTTTCATCGCCCATGCCGAAGGTCGTCCAACCATGAACGCCGAGCGTCTCACGCTGCGCGCGTGGCTGCTGTCCGACGCGCCCGCGTCGCGCTCGCAGGCCGCACTCGGCCTCGCGTATCGCCGCTGGCGCCGTTTCGCCGCCAACCCGCTCAACCTGTTCGGGCTCGCGATCCTCGTCGCGCTGATCGTCGTCGCGATCGTCGGCCCGCTGATCATGCCGCACGATCCGCTGCGCCAGGTGCTGTCCGACCGGCTGCTGCCGCCCGGCTCGCCGTCGCACTGGCTCGGCACCGACCAGCTCGGTCGCGACATCCTTTCGCGGCTGATCGCCGGTTCGCGCCTCACGCTCGGCATTGCGCTGCTCGTCGTCGTGATCGTCGTGCCGATCGGCCTCGCGATCGGCACGACGGCCGGCTATTGCGGCGGCTTCGTCGACAGCGTGCTGATGCGCATCACCGACATCGCGCTCGCGTTCCCGAAGATCGTGCTCGCGCTCGCATTCGCGGCCGCGCTCGGGCCCGGCGTGATCAACGCGGTCGTCGCGATCTCGATCACCGCATGGCCCGCGTATGCGCGGCTCGCGCGCGCGGAGACGATCCGCATCGCGCAGGCCGACTTCATCCACGCCGCCCGCCTGCAGGGCGCGTCGGGCCCGCGCATCCTGCTGCGCTACATCGTGCCGCTGTGCATGTCGTCGGTGATCGTACGCGCGACGCTCGACATGGCCGGCATCATCCTGACCGTCGCGGGCCTCGGCTTCCTCGGCCTCGGCGCACAGCCGCCGAGCCCCGAGTGGGGCTTCATGGTCGCGTCGGGCCGCAACGTGCTGCTCGACGCGTGGTGGGTCGCGACGCTGCCCGGCATCGCGATCCTGCTCGTGAGCCTCGCGTTCAACCTGCTCGGCGACGGGCTGCGCGACGTCTTCGATCCCCGCCATGGAGCGTGACATGCCGATGAATACCGCCCCCACGCCCGCGCCGCTCTGCGAGATCGACGGGCTGAAGATCGGCTTTCGCGGGCACGACGGCACCGTCACCGATGCCGTGCGCGACCTGTCGCTGACGCTCGCGCCCGGCGAACGCCTCGGCATCGTCGGCGAATCGGGCTCCGGCAAATCGCTGACGGGCCGCGCGCTGCTCGGCCTGCTGCCCGACGCCGCCCGCTGGTCGGCACGCACGATGCGCTTCGCGGGCCACGACCTGCTCGCGATGTCGCCGCGCGAACGCCGGCGGCTGTGCGGCAGCCAGATGGGCATGATCCTGCAGGACCCGAAATATTCGCTGAACCCGGTGATGACGGTCGCGAAGCAGATGGGCGAAGCATTCCGGCTGCACGAGCCCGGGCTGCGCGGCCGCGCGCTGCGCGAGCGGATCGTCGAGGCACTCGAGGCCGTGCAGATCCGCGACCCGGCGCGCGTGGCCGATGCTTATCCGCACGAGCTGTCGGGCGGCATGGGCCAGCGCGTGATGATCGCGATGATGGTGTCGACCGGCCCGCGCCTGCTGATCGCCGACGAACCGACCTCCGCGCTCGACGTCGCCGTGTCGATGCAGGTGCTCGCGGTGCTCGACGCGATGATCGCGCGCCATGGCACGGGCCTGATGTTCATCAGCCACGACCTGCCGCTCGTGATGTCGTTCTGCGATCGCGTCGCGGTGATGTACGCGGGCCGCGTGGTCGAAACCTGCGCCGCGCGCGACCTGCGCAACGCTTCCCATCCCTATACGCGCGGGCTGCTCGCGGCGAACCCGCCGCTCGCGAATCCGCCGGACGAACTGCCCGTGCTGCGGCGCGATCCGGCGTGGCTCGAACCCGCGCCGCATGCCGGCACGCCCGCCGATCGACAGGAGGCCGCACGATGATCGACGTCGATCACGCATCGATCCGTTTCCCGACCCGCACGGGTCACGTCGACGCCGTGCGCGACGCGAGCTTCGCGGTGCGCGACGGCGAGGTGTTCGGGCTCGTCGGCGAATCGGGTTCCGGCAAGTCGACGCTGCTGCGCGCGCTGACGGGCCTCGTGCCGCTCGCGGCCGGCAGCCTGTCGATCGACGGACGGCCGGTCGGCGGCACGCCCGACCGTGCATTTCGCCGCCACGTGCAGATGGTGTTCCAGGACCCGTATGCGTCGCTGCATCCGCGCTTCACGGTCGACCAGACGCTGCGCGAACCGCTGTCGATCCACGGCATGCGCGACACCGATGCGCGCATCGCCCGCGCGCTGTCCGAGGTCGGCCTCGGCCCCACGTTCCGGTTTCGTTATCCGCACCAGTTGTCGGGCGGCCAGCGGCAGCGCGTGGCAATCGCGCGCGCGCTGATCGTCGAGCCGCGCGTGCTGCTGCTCGACGAGCCGACGTCCGCGCTCGACGTGTCGGTGCAGGCCGAGATCCTGAACCTGCTGCGCCGGCTGCATCGCGAACGCAACCTGACGATGATCCTCGTCAGCCACAACCTCGCGGTGATCGGCTTCCTGTGCCAGCGCGTCGCCGTGATGCAGCAGGGCGAGATCGTCGAGCAGTTGCGGATCGAGGACGTGCGGGCCGGACAAGTGGCGCGCGACTACACGCGCACGCTGCTGAATGCGACCGAAGGCTATCGCCGTCTCGAGCCGGCGCCTGACGCGCCGGCCGCGTGACATCCGCACGTCGCGCCGCCATGCGATACTCGGCGGGCCACGCGCGGGCTTGCCGCCGCATGGAACCCTTGTGCACTGCACGGGTCAATTTACTTTCGTCAACAGCTCAACAGCAATAGGGAGGCGTTCATGCTGCAATTCATCGAAACCCTGGTCGTCGGGCTCATCGTCGGCCTCCTCGCCCGCGCGCTCAAGCCCGGCGACGACAAGATGGGTATCCTGATGACCGTCGTGCTCGGCGTCGTCGGCTCGCTGGTCGCCGGCTACGTCGGCCGTGCGGCCGGATGGTATGCGCCGGGCCAGGGCGCGGGCTGGATCGCGTCGATCGTCGGCGCAATCGTGCTGCTCGTGATCGTCGGCGCGGTACGCAAGCGCATGAACTGAACCGCGCACCTGCGCCCCAACGCAAAACGCCGCTCGAGACGAGCGGCGTTTTTGCTTTCCGGGCGGCGCGAGGCCGTTGCCCGCACAACGGTCGCGGCGACCGCTCGCCGTTCGATCTTATCTCCCCCGGCTTTTCCCTGACTTGCGATTGCGCAGATTCGGCCTACATTGGTTCAAGCAATTCGCAATCGTTTGCCCATAGCCATTATTTCGATTTTTTCATTCAAGAGGTCCGATGGTTCTGCCGTTTACGCATACAGCATCGCGGCGTTGACGGACTGCCACCCGAGCGGCCCCGCTGCGACGCGCTTCCTCTCTGGAGCCTGTCATGAAGCATCGCCATATCGCCGCCTCGTTCGCCCTGGCTGCCTCGCTTCTGGCCACTTCCTCGTCCTTCGCTGCCGGCGCGTCCGGCATCATCCACTTCTCCGGCATGATCGTCGAGCCGCCCTGCTCGTTCGCGCTCGATACGGCCGATGTCGCCAACGGGCGCGTACGCTCCGACTGTCCGCGCCCGGCAACCGGCCAGATCGCGTTCGTCGACGCGGCGAGCCAGCAGGCGATCAAGACCACGACCTTTACTCAGGCCTCGCGCGCAATCGTTTTACCGAATCGTCCCGGCAACAATCACGCACCGATGATCGCGGTCGTGACATACCAGTAAAGCCGCTCGCCGGCGCGACGCCCGGCGGGTTCCGCCCGCCGGTTCGGTGAACGTGCGCGCGTCGCCGCTCAGTCGCGATGGCGCGCGATCCAGTCGCTGAACGCGCGGATCTTCTGCTGGCTGCCGATGGTCTCGGGATACACGAAGAAGTAACGCGCGCCGGTTTCGAGCACGATGTCGAACGGCCGTTCGAGCCGGTGTGCGCTGACGTCGTCGTCGACGAGCGTCACGTCGCCGATCGCGACGCCGAAGCCCTGCATCGCCGCGTTCGTCGCGAGATCGAGCGTGTCGAACGTCGGCCCGCGCGCGGGATCGACGCTGCGCTCGCCCGCATGATCGAGCCACGCGCGCCAGTCGCGATGGTCTCGCGTCGGATGCAGCAGCGTATGGCGCGCGAGATCGCCGACCGCATCGAGCGGCGACGCCTGCCGCAGCTCGGGCGCGCACACGGGCGTCAGCCGCTCGTCGAACAGCGGCAGTGCGAACACGCCGGGGCCCGGCGACGTGCCGTAGACGACGGCCGCATCGAACGGCTCGGTCGAGAAATCGACGACGTGCTGCCACGCGGTCGTGATCTGCACATGGAGATCGGGATGCTCGCCCTGGAAGCGCATGATGCGCGGCAGCATCCAGCGCATCACGCAGGTGGGCACCTTCAGCGCGAGATCGGTGCGCTGGCGCGTGAGCTTCATCGAGATGTCCTCGATCCGCGCGAAGCTCTCGTTGACGACCGGCAGCAACTGCTCGCCCTCCGCCGTCAGCGTGAGCCCCTTCGCGTGCCGCTTGAACAGCGGAAAGCCGTAATGCGCCTCGAGCGTCTGGATCTGCCGGCTCACCGCGCCCTGCGTGATGCACAGCTGCTCGGCCGCGCGCGTGAAGCTGCGGTGGCGGGCCACCGTCGAGAAGATCTGCAGTGCGTGCAGGGGCGGAAGTCGGCGCATGAAGAAGGCAAACGCAAAAAACGGCGCGGAAGGGCCGCGCGCCGGCTCCGGCGCGCGC
>NZ_ASSI01000122.1:0-26234 GCF_000466765.1 Burkholderia sp. AU4i
CTGCGTCGCGAGCGACACGAGATCGCCGGAACGGCGGCGCAGCAGCCCGGCCGGTGCGAGGCGTTCGAGCGTCGCGAACAGCGCGATGCGCATTTCCGCGAGCAGCCGGTACGCCATGTCGTGCGCGAGCCACGATTCGAGCCAGTGCAGCACGGCCGCCACCGGCGCGATCACGAGCAGTGCCGTGACGAGCGCCGGGCTCACATGGCCGCCCGGTACCGCACCGACCACCAGCGCGCCGATCACGCCGACGCCGATGAACGCGAGCACGCGGCCGATCCCGAACAGCACCGTCAGCACGACCTTGCCCGTCCACGGCCGCACGAACCGCAGCAGCGTCCGCAGCGTTTCCGGCCAGCCGATCTCCGCCGCATCGTCGTTCAGCGGCCGCACCTGCGGGCCGGACGACGCACGCGCGGTCGCGCCGGCCGTCGTCGCCACGCCGGCCGATTCGGCGACCGCCTCCAGTTGCGGCCCCATCAGGCGGCGATACGGGCCGTCACGCGCGATCAGCGCCGCGTGCGTGCCCTCGTCGACCACCTGCCCCTGGTCGAGCACCAGGATGCGGTCGGCGCCGATCACGCTGGACAGCCGGTGCGCGAGCACGAGCGTGGTCCGCCCGCGCGTGAGCCGGTCGAGTGCCTGCTGGATCAACGCTTCGTTCTCCGCGTCGACCGACGACAGCGCCTCGTCGAGCAGCAGGATCGGTGCGTCGCGCAGCAGCGCGCGGGCAATCGCGAGGCGCTGGCGCTGGCCGCCCGACAGCATGAGCCCGCGTTCGCCGATGCGCGTCGCATAACCGTCCGGCAGCGCCGAGATGAAATCGTGCGCGTTGGCCGCACGCGCGGCGGCGATCATGTCCGCGTCGCTCGCGTCGGGGCGGCCGAGCCGCAGGTTGTCGGCGACGCTGCCGTCGAACAGCGTCGCATCCTGCGCGACGACCGCGATCATCTCGCGCACCTGGCCGGCATCGAGCGTCCGCACGTCGCGGCCGCCGATGCGGACCGCGCCGCCCTGCGCATCGTGCTGGCGCAGCAGCAGGCGCACGATGGTCGATTTGCCCGCGCCGCTCGGCCCGACGATGGCGACCGTCTCGCCTTCGCGAACCGAGAAGCTCAGCGCCGCATGCGCGTCGGCGCGACGCCCCGGATACGCGAAGCTGACGGCGTCGAATGCGATCTCCGGCCGCAGGCCCTGCACGCGCGGCGCATCGGCGGAAGGCGTGTGGCTCCGCGCATCGAGCAGCGCGTGGATCGCATTCGCCGCCGACTGGCCGATCATCCCCTGATGCAATACCGAACGCAGGTCGCGCAGCGGCCGGAAGATCTCGCTGCCGGCCATCAGCACGATCAGCAGCGCCTCGAGGCTCATGTCGCCGTGCCGCACGCGCCACGCGCCGACCGCGATCGCGGCGGCCGCGCCGAGGCCGGTGCCGAGATCGGTGAAGAGCCGCGTCAGCAGGCCGAGCGCGAGCACCCAGAACGTGCTGTCGGACAGCGCGCGCGCCTTCGCGGCCAGCTTCGCGCCGAACGCCGTGCCTTGCCCGAATGCCTTCAGCGTCGGCAGGCCTTGCACCGCGTCGAGAAACTCCTCGCCGAACGCCTTGAACGCGGCCGAGCGCGCGAGCGCCGCGCGCTTGTCGGCACGATGCACGAGTTGCGGCAGCGCCAGCGTGACGAGCGCCGCGACCAGCAGGATGGCGGCCGTCGGCACGTCCCACCACGCGAGCACCGCGAAGATCATCACCGGCGCGCAGGCGGCGATCACGAGTTGCGGCAGGTAGGTGCCGAAAAAGGTCTGCAGCTGCTCGACGCCGTCGACGACGGCCAGCATCACGCCGCCCGTGCGTTCACCGCTGAACCATGCGGGGCCGAGCGCCGCGATCCGGTCGAACAGCCGCGCGCGCAGCGTGGCCTGCACGCGCCCGGCCGTGTGCTGCGCGAGCACCGTGCGGCGATGGTCGAGCCACGCGCGCAGCAACACGCAGGCCGCCGTTGCAACGACGGCTTCGCCGATGCTGCGCGCCGGCGCGCCGGAAAAGACCAGCGCCAGCACGCGGCCGAGGAACACGAAGCGCAGGATCCCGACACCCATCGCGAGCAGTCCGAGCGCGACGGCCGCGGCGACCCGCCAGCGCAGTCCCGCCATCATTGCCCATAGTCGTCGGTCGAAATACATGAAGCCCTCCGGTAGTGTCTGGTTGCATTTTTTCTTGACCGGATCGAGGCTACCCGCGCCGCCTGCGCGCGGCAAAAGATGATTTTTCAACGGGTGTTGAGTCAACTACAATACCCGGCATGTCGCACCTCCCTCCCCTCAGCGCGTTGCGGGCTTTCGAGGCGGCCGTCCGCCTCGGCGGGTTCGCGCGCGCGGCGGTCGAGCTGAACGTGTCGACGAGCGCGGTCAGCCACCAGATTCGCGCGCTCGAGGAATCGCTCGGCGCGCGGCTGCTCGAACGCAGCACGGGGCTCGGCGGCATCGGTCTCACGCCCGCCGGCGAGCGCCTGCTGCCGGCCGTCAGCGATGCGCTGTCGCGCCTCACCGATGCCTGCGCCGAGATTCGCGGCACCGCGCAACGGCTCACCGTCTCCGCCAACGCGCCGTTTTCGGCAATGTGGCTCGCACGCCGCCTCGCGGAATTCTCGTCGCTTCATCCCGACACGCCGCTGCACGCCGTCGTGCTCGACGACGAACCGGATTTCGCGCGCAGCGGCGTCGATCTGGCGATCGTGCACGTGCCCGCGCACCGGCTGCGGGACGACGACGACGTGCTGATCCGGGAGACGGTGTTCCCGGTGTGCAGCCCCGAGCTGTTTCCGTACGCATCGGGGCACGTGTGCCGCTCGCGGCTGCTGCAGGAGATGCACGAGAACAGCCCCGAGATCGACTGGCACAACTGGGCATCGGAATTCGGCTTGCCGGACGACTTCGAGACGAAGATCGTCCGTTACAGCAGTTTCAGCCAGGTGATCGGCGCGGCGGTCGGCGGCGCGGGCATCGCGCTCGGCCGCGTGCCGCTGATCGAGCCCGAACTGCGCAGCGGGCGCCTGGTGCCGCTGGTGCCGGGCCTCGCACGCGATGCGTCATGGCGCTTCGTGCTGCGTCGCAACCCGTCCGCGCGGCACCGGCTGCTCGATCCGTTGATCGCGTTCCTGCGTCGCGAAGCCGAAACCGAAGCCGCGCCACCCGCCACGCTCGCGAAGATCGTTGCGCCCGCATCCAACGACAGTCACGCGCGCGGCGCGGGCGGCGCCTGACGGGCCCGCACACGAAGCCGGCCTCGCCTCGCCTTGCCTGCCGGCGCCTACGGCGCAGCGAAGAACAACGCGACCACGCACGCCATCCCGCCGAACCACACGAGCGAACGCAGCGACGCCCAGTTCAGCAGGTACATCAGCGTGTAGACGATCCGGATCGCGACGAACGCCATCGCGAGCTGGTCGACGCGATGCACGTTCGCGCCGTTGTGCCATGCCACCACCAGCGCGGCCGTGAACAGCGCGAGCGCCTCCCATGCGTTCTGGTGCGCGGCCTGCGCCCGCGCGCGCCAGCCTTCGAGCTTCGCCAGGTAGTCGCGCGGCGCGCGGTTGTCGTAACCCTTGCGGGCCTTCGCGAGAAACGTCATCGTGAACGGTAACAGCGCGACGATGAACAGGCACAGCTGGGACGTCGTCATCAAAAGTCTCCTCCTTTATCGTTACATTGATCAATGACAAGATCGCCGAGAGCTTAGCATTGCGTCATGCCGTTCGCGCACCGGTTTTCTAGACGGGAGACTCGGCTGCGCGGCCTGTCGACAGCTGGGCCCAGCCAGGACGAACACAAAAATTTCCACCAAATCGTCGACAAATACGTTAATTAAAACTGGTCGAACACCAATAAGATAGCGCTCAACACTGGCCCGGCGTGTTTTCGCGCCGGACTGCCAGACCCACGCCGCCGCGCGCGCCCAACGACATCCGATCCGAGACATCGCCATGCCCCGTCCCATCGTCGCCCATATCCGCCCCGACGCCATCCGCCACAACCTCGACTTCATCCGCCGCACCGCCCCGCAATCGCGCGTGTGGGCCGTCGTCAAGGCCGACGCATACGGCCACGGCATCGAGCGGATCTATCCGGGCCTCGCCGCCGCCGACGGCATCGCGCTGCTCGACCTCGACGAAGCCGTGCGCGTGCGCGAGCTCGGCTGGGACAAGCCCGTGCTGCTGCTCGAAGGGATCTTCGAGCCGGCCGACGTCGAGCTGGCCGACCGTCATCGGCTGACGGTGTCGGTGCACTGCGACGAACAGCTCGACCTGCTGATCGCGGCAAAGCCGCGGCAGCCGATCGACATCCAGCTCAAGATGAACTCCGGGATGAACCGCCTCGGCTACCGGCCCGACGTTTTCCGCGCGGCGTGGGAGCGCGCGGCCGGCGCGCCGTCGATCGGCAAGATCACGCTGATGATGCATTTCGCGAACGCCGACGAAGGCCAGGCCGACTGGCAGCTCGAACGGTTCGATGCGGCCACGGCGGGGATTCCCGGCGAGCGCTCGACGTCGAACTCGGCGGCGGTGCTGTGGCATCCGCACGCGCACCGCGACTGGGTGCGGCCCGGCACGATCCTGTACGGTGCGTCGCCGACGGGTGTGTCGCGGGATATCGCCGACACGCCGCTGATGCCCGCGATGACGCTGACGAGCAAGATCATCGGCGTGCAGACGCTCGCGCCGGAAGAAACCGTCGGCTACGGCCGCCGCTTCACGGCCGACCGGCCGATGCGGATCGGCGTCGTCGCGTGCGGTTATGCGGACGGCTATCCGCGCCACGCGCCGACCGGCACGCCGATCGCGGTGGACGGCGTGGTGACGCGCGTCGTCGGCCGCGTGTCGATGGACATGCTGACCGTCGACCTGACGCCGTGCGCGGACGCGGGCATCGGGTCGAGCGTCGAGCTGTGGGGCGACCAGGTGAAGGTGGACGACGTGGCGGAAGCCAGCGGCACGATCGGCTACGAGCTGATGTGCGCGCTCGCGCGCCGCGTGCCGGTCGTGATCGTGCCGCCCGGTGCGTCGAGCGAACAGCCGGCGCTGCGGACCGGAAGCTACGGGCGCTGACACGGGTCGCTGCGGCGGCGCGCGGCCGCGCGCTACGCTGCAAGTGCCGCTTCGGTTGCGGGCTGCCTCGGGCAGCCCGTTTGTTTTCCGGTGTACGGGACAGGCCCGGGTTACAGCCCTTCCGCGCCGTTCGCCGGCCTTCGACGTCGCACTACGAACGCCACGTCGGCTTGCGCTTCTCGAGGAACGCGTCGATCCCCTCGCCCGCATCCTCTTCCATCATGTTGCGCGCCATCACGTCGCCCGCATACGCATAGGCTTCGTCGAGCGGCAGCTCGCGCTGGCGATAGAACATCTGCTTGCCGTAGCGCACCGCGGCCGGGCTCTTCGCGACGATCTCGGCGACCTTGCGTGCGACGGCCGCGTCGAGCGCGTCCTCGGGCACGGCCTCGTTGACGAGCCCCCACGCGGCGGCCGTCGCCGCATCGACGAAACGCCCGGTCACGAGCATGTCGAACGCGCGCTTCGCCGTGACGTTGCGGCTCAACGCAACGGCCGGCGTCGAACAGAACAGCCCGACGTTGATGCCCGACACCGCGAAGCGCGCGGTATCGGCCGCGATGGCCAGATCGCACGCGGCGACGAGCTGGCAGCCGGCCGCCGTCGCGATGCCGTGCACGCGTGCGATCACCGGCACCGGCAACGCGCGCATCGCGAGCATCACGCGGCTGCACTGCGCGAACAGCGTGCGGTAGTAATCGAGCTCGGGTGTGCCGCGCATCTGCCGCAGGTCGTGGCCCGCGCAGAACGCCCGGCCTTCGGCGGCCAGCACGACGCAGCGCACGTGCGGATCGGCCGCCAGCGTATCGAACGCATCGTGCAGGCTCGCGAGCATCGCCTCGGATAACGCGTTGAATTGCTGCGGGCGATTCAGTCGCAGCGTGACGACGCCGTCGTGCGCGTCGCGCAACAGGATCGGCCCGGCAGTCTCTTGATCGGATTCCATGATGATTCGCTCGACGGGGTTCGGCAGGATTCGACACGACGTGAACGCGCGGCGGCGATGCATGCACGTTCACGGCACGGTGTTGAAATCGTCCTCCACATTCCGTGCGGCGTCCAGTTGCGGCGCAGCGGGCTCGAACGCTCAGGCCCTCACGCGCGCTTGCGCCCGCTGCGCCACGCGCGCACGCCCGAGCGCAGTTGAACGACGCCGCCGACGAAAAAGACCACGCCCATCCCGCCGAGGGCCAGTACGGCGCCCCAGATCGCACCGAACGTATTCATCTGCGCGGTCATCCTGGGCGCGTCGGGCGCGTAGCGCACCTCGACCGCCGCACCGTCCTGCACGCTGACACGGCCGCCCTGCGCGTATTCGACCTGCTCGCCCGCGAGCGTCGTGAACGCGATCTCCGGATGATGCGGACCCGCGTTCAGCCTGATGACGCGCCCCGGCACGACGACCGAGGTCCGCAGGAATTCACGCGTCGACTGCGCGTACAGCGCGACGGCGATCAGCATGCACGTGCCCACGACGGTAAACACGACGCCCTTCGCGATCAGCGTCTCCGTCTGCGGCGCGGCGGCGGCGCCGGACACCCGGCCGCTCACCTTACGGGCGCGACGAGTAGAACGACACGTCGATCTTCGACTGCGTCTTGCAGCGGTACATCACGCCGCGCCCCGTTTCGTCGGTCGTGCCTTCGTACGGACCGTTGCAGCCGATGACCTTGTACTTCGCGAACGGAACGCGCTTGCCGTCCGTCGGCCGGACCAGCACCGGGATGCGCCCCATCGGGCCGTCGCCGATCGTGCGGACGAGCACCATGCGCGCCGCGTCGATCGGCGCGGCGGAACGCACGTAGGCCGTGCGCCCCTGCGCGTCGGTGGTGCCTTCGACTTCGAGTTCCTGGTTGTCCTGGGCCGCGCTCGTGTACAGCGCAAACGCATAGTGCGTGTTCGGCAGCGGCTGTTTCGTCGCGGGATCGTGCAGCACGAAATAACACCCGTTCGCGCCCTTGCCGGCCGTCACCTGTCCATCGGACTGCGTGGGGTAGCACGTATACGACGAACCGCTGCCGACGGCGGCAGCCTGTTGTGCATTCTGCTGCGCGGTACCGGCGCACCCGCCTGCCAGCGCAGCCGCCAGCGTCACGCATGCGCCGCGCACGAGCGCAGCCCGAGCGATTTTGTGTTTCATGGGAAAGTGTCCCGTTCCTGATTGTTGTGGATGCCGGGCGTGCCGCGCATGTCGCGCAGGCACGCCGCCCTCGGCACCCGCAGGATACGGACATCGCGGCACGCTGTAAATTGCGCACGCGGCCAGCCGCGCCGCGCGACTACCCGCCGCCCGCCACTCGCGCGATCGTCTGCCGCAGCCAGATATGCGCGGCGTCGCCGTGCCGGCGTTCATGCCAGTGCTGCGCGAACTCGAACGAGTCGATCGGGAACGGCGGCTCGAACACGCGCAGGCGCGCATCGTCGCGCACGCGGTCGAGATTGCGTCGCGCGACGGTCAGCACGAGGTCGGTGCCGGCGATCAGGTCGTTCGCGACGCCCCAGAACGGCAGGATCACCGCGATGTGCCGCTCGCGGCGCAGCCGCGCGAGCGCGCGATCGACTTCGTTGTCCATCCCGTCGCGCATCGCGACCAGCGCATGCGGCCGCGCGAGCCACGCGTCGAGCGCGAGTTCGCCGCGGCGCGGCAGGCGGCCCGTGTCGGCCACGCACGCGAACGATTCGACGAACAGCGGCTGCGCATGCAGGTCGTGCTGCAACGCGGGCAGCACGCCGAGCGCGAGGTCGATCTCGCCGTCCATCAACTGCATCCGCATCGCCTCGCGCGTGGCCTGCGACACGATCAGCTCGATGCCCGGCGCGTCGGCACGCAGCGTCTTCACGAGCGCCGGCAGCACGATCCGCGCGCCGTAGTCGGACATCGCGATGCGAAAGACGCGCGTGGCCGCGGACGGGTCGAACGCGGGCGGCTCGATCAGCGCACCGAGCCGGCCGAGGACGTCGTTCAGCGGCTCGACGAGTTCGTTCGCGCGCGCGGTCAGCTCGAGCCGGCCCGCGCGACGCACGAGCAGCGGATCGCCGAAGATCTCGCGCAGCCGCGCGAGCGCGTGGCTCACGGCCGGCTGGCTGCGGTGCAGCCGGACGGCGGTGCGCGAGATGTGCCTTTCGCTCAGCAGCGCATGAAGCGTCACGAGCAGGTTCAGGTCGATGCGGGCCAGGTTATTCATGAAAGGAATATGAAGCATCCGAAGAACGAATTTCCATTCGCCATCTTAATGGACGACACTCATTTCAATATCCTTTCGCGACCGACCACGATGACGACGTCCCTTTCCTTCGCCACCCTTCCGCTCGCCGCCGCGGCTTTCGCCGCCGGCGCGCTCGTGCCGCTGCAAGGCGGCAGCAACGCCGCGCTCGGGCGCGCGCTCGGCCACCCGCTGTGGGCGAGCGTCGCGTCGCTGACGGTCAGCCTGCTCGCGGTGCTGCCCGTGCTGCTGGCCACCCGCGCGAACGCGCCGCTCGTCGGCGACGCGCTGCAGCGCCCGCTGTGGATGTGGCTCGGCGGCCTCGCGGGCGTGATCTACATCACGCTCGCGCTGATCCTGACGCCGCGGCTCGGCGCGACGACCTTCATCGTGTGCGTCGTCGCCGGGCAGACGCTCGCGTCGCTGCTGATCGACCACTACGGGCTGATGGGGCTCGCGCAACGGCTCGCGACACCCGGCCGCGTCGCGGGCGTCGCGCTGATCTTCGCGGGGATGATCGTCGTGCAATGGCAGACGCCCGCGCCACGCGTGCCGGCCGCAACCGGCGAAACGGCGACCGCGCAACCCGAACCGCAGCGCTGAATGCGCGACCGGTCGCGGGCGCGCCCCGGCGCCCGGTGCGTCAGCCCGCGAGTTTCTTCAGCGCGTCGAGCACCGCGTCGCCCTTGAACGGCTTCACGATCCAGCCCTTCACGCCGGCGGCCTTGCCGCGCTCCTTCATCGCCGGGCTGCTTTCGGTCGTCAGCATTACGACGTTGACCGTCGAATTCGCCAGTTCGCCGCGGATCTTCTCGACCATCGTCAGGCCGTCCATGTTCGGCATGTTCACGTCGCTGATCACGAGGCGCACGCCGGGCGTCGCCTTGAGCTTCGCGAGCCCGTCCTTGCCGTCGACGGCCGTCGCGACGTCGAGCCCGTGATTGCGCAGGAAACCCGCGACCTCGTCGCGCACCGTGCCCGAATCGTCGACCACCAGAATCTTTGCCATGCTGTATTCCCCTTTCCTTGTTGCGACTTCAACATTCAAAACAGTTCGAGTTCACCCGATTCGACCATCGGCCCCACGTCCTGCACCGATTCGCGGAAATCCTCCGGCGACCAGCTCAGGCTGAACACGAAGCGCTGGTCGATGCAGACGGCGCGCCCCGACGCCGGGTCGGTCATCCGGTACTTGAAGCAGAGCTGCGGGCAGTCGCCGCCGAACGAGATGAACTTCTGTTTGTGATTGACGACGAGCGGCACCTGCACCGGATGGCGTGCCAGCGCCTCGGCGTCGCCGAGATAGCGGTTCTTGAACGCGCCCCACACGAGATTGGTGAGCTCGCCGAGCACGCTGTTCACGTCGCGGAAATCCGGCGCGCGGCCGGCGTCGCGCGTGCCGCCGAGCATGTCGAGCAGCGGCTGCTCGCTCGTCTGCAGCAGCATGTAGCCGCGGCACCACGCACTTTCGAGCGCGATCAGGCTGAACACTTCGCCGAAGATGATCTGGTCGCGCACGATGCACGGCGTTTCGTGCTCGATCGTCATGCCCGGGAACAGGCTGTCGATGCGCGCCTCGGTGATCTCCGAGATGCCGCGCACGAGCGCGTTCGGGTAATCGCGGCCGAACAGGTATTCGTCGATCGCGCGCTTGAGCGGCGTCATGTCGTCCGCGACGTAGGCCGCGCACGCAACACGCGCGAGCGCCTCCGGCAACCCGTCGCGCGACGCATGCGAGTCGCGGCGCAGGATGATCGGCAGCTCGGGGCGCAGCGCATCGATCTGCGTCGCGATGATCGCGCTCTCGGCCGGCGAGCCGCCGTAATCCTCGGCCAGCAGGATCGCGCCGAGGTCGATGTTCGAGCGCAGCACCTTCAGCAGCCGGTTGCGCCGCACGGTCAGGCCGACCAGGTTGTGCTCGTCGCAGAAACGCTTGATCGCGTCGGCGTGCGCGCGACTGTCGTCCAGCACGAGCACCTTGCTGACGGGTTGGTCTACGGTCATCTCAAGGTTTCCTAATGGTCGGTCAGGGTCGGTCAGAACAGTTCGAGCTCGCCGCCGGTTTCCATCACGGCCGTTTCCGGCACATGGAAATCGACCGGCGCGTTCGCGCATACGCACAGCGTCGCGCCGACCCGCACGTCGCCGTCGAGCGTCAGGTCGTAAGCGGCCACGTGATCGGGCGACAGCGCGCCCAGGTAATCGATGCTCGATCCGCTCAGCAGATAAGGCGTCGACATCCCCAGGTCGGGAAACGGGGCGGTCAGCGCCTGGTTGATCGCGCCGCAGCACAGGTTCGCGACCTCCATGAACGCTTCGGGCAGCGGCCGCTGGCTGCCGGTGCCCGCGGTCGCGCCAGCGAAATAGCGGCGCGTCGCGTCGTCGTCGCTGAAGCGCAGCGCGAGCAGCAGGCGGAAATGCAGCGCCGAGATCGTCAGCGCCGCGACGTGCTCGGGCACCGTCGGCTTCGTGCGCAACTTCACGTGTGCGTGATCGTGCGCGTCGTGTGCCGCGCCGGCGGACGGCCGGATGTCGCACGCACCGCCGGATGCGAGCCGCGTGCGCGCCGCATCGAAGAAGATCCGCTCGAAACCGGCTTTCGCCTGCGCGCTGATCACGCCGCGCCTCCGTCGATCCGCGCATGCAGTTGCCCGGCCAGCGTCTCGACGGTCGCCAGCGCGGCCGTGATCATCTTGCCGCCGGCCTGGATGTCCTGGAACGTCGCGGCCGTCACGAGATCGTTGCGGTTCAGGCTGTCGCGATAGCTGTTCGACAGCTGCTGCGAGCGCGCGGCCAGCCCGCGCACCTCGCTCGCGACGATCGAGAAGCCGCGCCCGGCCGTGCCGGCGCGCGCCGCCTCGATCGACGCGTTCAGCGACACGATCGACACGTGCGCGACGATCGCCGACAGCTCCTGGTTCTTCGTGCGCATGTCCTGGTTCTGCGTGGTCAGCGAGATCATCTGCTCGTGCCAGCGCTCGAAGGTGCCGGCGAGCCCGCGCAGGCGCGCGGCTTCGTCGGCGATCTTCTGCGCGTGCTGCGCCAGCGCGGCGCGATCGGCCGACATGGCCTGCAGCGCGTCACGCTGCGTGCCGGCCGCGGAAGTCTCGCGTGCCAGCGCATCCTCGAGCTGCGCCTCGCGGTGCGCCCATGCGTCGGCCGCCTCCGCGTGCGCGGCCGCCGCCTGCTCGGCACGCTCGCTGGCCGCGTCGAGCGCATCGCGCAACGTGCGCGCATCGCGCTCCAGCGCCGCAACGAGCCGCTTGCGCATCACGCGAAAACCGATCGCCGCCACGACTGCGGCGACAGCGCCGCCCGCCAGCGCGGCGGCCATCTGGATCATCCACGCCTGCACGATCACGTCGTCACTCCACTGCGCCGACGTCCGCGCTGCGCGCGCGCTCGTGAGCGGCACCGTCCGCCGCGAAGCGGGCCGGCAACGACACGATCGTTTCGAACGCACGATACGGCGCGCCGACACGATCGTCGGTGAAGCGCAGCGCGATATCGCCACCGTCGCGCTTCAGGAAGTTGCGCACCGCGTCCATGCCGACGCCGCGCCCCGACACTTCGGTCACGGCACTCGCGGTCGAGAAACCCGGGCGGAAGATCAGCTCGGCCACCGCGTCGTCGGACAGCGCCGCGTCGTGGTCGGCATCGATCCAGCCCCGCTCGCGCGCGATGCCGCGAATCCGGTCGAGCGCGAGGCCGCGGCCGTCGTCGCTCAGCACGAACCACAGCTCGCCGCCGCCCACACCGACCGCGATGTCGATCGTGCCGGATGCCGCCTTGCCCGCCGCGCGGCGTTCGTCGGACGATTCGATCCCGTGGTCGATCGCGTTGCGCAGCAGGTGCATGAACACGTTCTTCAGCGTCGCGACGATTTCGCTGCGCACGCGCTGGCCGTGGCTGTCGATATGCACGACGGGCGCCGGCTTGCCGAGTTCGGCCGCGAGCGACGGCAGCGACTCGATCACGCCGCCGAGCGCATCGCCGATCCCCTGCGTGCCGAGCTGGCTCAGCATGCGGCGTACGGCATCGCGCGCCGCGTGCCAGTCGGCCGCGTTCGCCGGATCGGCGCCGTCGAGCACGCGCAGGCTCTCGCTGATGTGCGCGCGCTCGACCATCAGGAAGTCGGCGCCGCCGTGCACCGCGTCACCGCTGCGGCCCAACGTGACCGCGTTGATCGTCGCGTAGTGCTCGACGGCCTCGCGCACGCGCGCGAGGTCGTCCATCAGCGCGTCGCGGTTCCACTCGGGGCCGCCGTCCGCGCGGCGCAGCGAGTCGTACGCCTGCTCCGCTTCGTGGACGATGTTCGTCAGGTGCTGGAGGCTGTACGTGCGTGCATTGCCCTTGATCGTGTGCATGTTGCGGAACAGCGCCGCGACGATCGAGTGATCGGCGCGCTCGTGCTGGCGGATCATCCGCTCGTTCTCGCTGAGGAAACCCTTCGCGCTGTGCACGAAGTCGTGGAACTTGTCCTGGCTGATCGACAGGATCTCGCCGATCATCTCGAGGCGGCGCTGCTGCTCGCCGGCCTGCGCGGTCAGCTCGCGGATCTCGGTCACGTCGCGCACGCACAGCATCAGGCGCACCACCGTGTCGGTCTCGTCGGTGATCGCCGACCAGCTCAGGTCGAGCCACTTCTCGCGGCCGTCCGGCATCCGCTTCGCGACTTCATTCACCAGCAGGTGCTCGTTGAACTCGAAGTTCATGCTGTCTTCGCCGAGGCACGCATGCACGGCCGCGTCGACCTGCGAACGCGCGTCGGCGCCGATCGCCGAATCGTCGAACACGAGCGCCATCAGGTCGCGGCCGGCGATGTCGTTCGTCTCGAAGATGGTCTCGAGGTACGCCGAATACTCGGCATGCACGACGCCGCCTTCGACGACGGTCAGGATCCCCTGCTGCATGTTCTGCAGCATCGCCTGGATGTCGGCCGTCTTCTGCTTGAGCTGCGCGGCGTTCTCCTGGATCTTCTCGATCATCCCGTTGAACGCGACGATCGAATGGCCGATTTCGTCCATCCGGCCCACCGGCACGCGGCGCGTGAAATCCTGGCTCGCCGCGATCTCGCTCATCGCCGTCTGCATCCCGATCAGCGGGCGCGTGATCTGGCGATACAGCAGCAAGCCGAGCGCGGTCAGCAGCACGATCACCGTGCCGGCGACGCCCGCGATCGCGGTCGCCGTCGTCGAGAGCATCCCGTTCAGCGCGCTGATCGCGACGTCCTTCTGGCGGTTCTTCTCGACGCGCAGCGTGTCGACGATGCTTTCGAGTTCGTCGCGATACTGCGCGACGTTCGCGAACAGGTACGCCTGCGCCATCTCCGACTTGCCGTCGGCCTTCATCTTCACGGTATCGTCGATCGCCGCGAAATAGTTCGCGGCGCTGTCCTTCGCCTGCGACACGAGCCCGACCTGCGCCTGGCCGACCGCCGACTTCGCCTGCACGTCGAGTGCGGCGCGCAGCGCGGCCTGCTTCGCCTTCAGCTCGTCGCGCGCCTGGGCGGCGGTATTCGCGTCGGGCGCGTAGACGAGCGTCATCGTCGCGATCTGGATGTTCTTCACATCGGCGACGAGATCGGCCGACGCGAGCGCGCTCGGCACGATGCCCTGGGTGACCTGACGCACCTCCGACGCGCTCTTGCGCGTCTGGTACACGGCATAGATGCCGATCGCGGACAGCGCGAAGAACGTCAGGACGACTAGCAGCGTAATGCGGTGACGGATGGTCATGAGTCCAGCTCCCCGCGGCGATCCGGCTTCGACCGCCGTTTGGTCTATTGAAAGAATGTGAGCGCCGAATTATCGGGGATGGTGTATGACGCTCCGATGACCGGAAATCAATCGTTCATTGATAAAAATGCAATGAATAATTGTGGCGAAAGAACCCTAAAGTATTGCCGGGATCTGCCGTTAACCTTGTGCCTCAAGGCTTCTGCCGGCGCGCCTGCGCGACCGCAAATCCGGGATTCGGATATTTTGTTTTTATTTATTCGATCCGCGAATTGACCGCTAAATGGATTTCGTAAAACGTTTGCGAATTATCGGCGAATCCGGTTGAATGCGCGATTTTTTATTGCCGGTGAATCATTGGACGGACGGGTGAAAACGATACCGCCCGCCCCGGGGCCGACGATGCGATGAACGGCATCGTCGGCCCCCGGGCGGGCGTGACCGGCGGCCGGTCAGTGGCTGCTGGCGCGGGTCGCCCCCAGGCCCGTTTCCGAGCGCACCTGCTGCGCGGCGAACGCGCCCTTTTCCGACCGTGCGCGCGCGCTCGAGTCAAGTACCGAGAACAGCCACACGCCCACGAAGCCGATGGTCATCGAGAACAGCGCGGGCGACGTGTACGGGAACCACGCCGAACCCTTCGGATAACCAAGCGTTGCCTCCCACACCGACGGCGACACGATGGTCAGCCCCACCGACGATGCCAGCCCCAGGAACCCGCCGATGACCGCGCCGCGCGTGGTGCAGCCCTTCCACATCATCGACAGGAACAGCACCGGGAAGTTGGCCGACGCCGCCACGGCAAAGGCCAGCGACACCATGAACGCGACGTTCTGCTTCTCGAACGCGATGCCCAGCAGCACGGCGATCACGCCGAGCACCAGCGTCGTGATGCGCGACACCTTCAGTTCGTCGGCACTGTCGGCCTTGCCGTTCTTGAAGACGGTCGCGTAGAGATCGTGCGACACCGCGGACGCGCCGGACAGCGTGAGCCCGGCGACCACCGCCAGGATCGTCGCGAAGGCCACGGCCGAGATGAAGCCGTAGAACACGTCGCCGCCCACCGTCTTGGCCACCAGCACCGCGGCCATGTTGGCCGTGCCCGCGCCGCCCTTGATCACGCCCTTGGCCACGTCGGACAGCTCGGGATTGGTCAGCACCAGCGTGATCGCGCCGAAACCGATGATGAAGATCAGCACGTAGAAATAGCCGATCCAGGTGGTGGCCCAGAACACCGACTTGCGCGCTTCCTTCGCATCCGGCACCGTGAAGAAGCGCATCAGGATGTGCGGCAGGCCGGCGGTACCGAACATCAGCGCCATGCCGAACGAGATGGCCGAGACCGGATCCTTGATGAACCCGCCCGGCGACATGACCGACAGCCCGATACGGGTCGCGTCGTCCGGCGACTTGCCCGCGTTCGCCGCAATCGCGGTCTTGACCTCCACGGCATGGGCGAACAGCGCCTCCGGGCTGAAGCCGTACTGCGCGAGCACCATGATCGCCATGAATGTCACGCCCGCGAGCAGCATGCATGCCTTGATGATCTGCACCCAGGTGGTCGCGGTCATGCCGCCGAACAGCACGTAGACCATCATCAGCGCGCCGACGATCACGACGGCCACCCAGTAGTCGAGACCGAACAGCAGCTTGATGAGCTGCCCCGCGCCCACCATCTGCGCGATCAGGTAGAACGCCACCACCACCAGCGTGCCGACCGCGGCGAAGCTGCGGATCGGCCCCTGCTCGAAGCGGTAGCCCGCGACGTCGGCGAAGGTGAACTTGCCGAGGTTGCGCAGCCGCTCGGCCATCAGGAACGTGATGACCGGCCAGCCGACCAGAAAGCCGATCGAATAGATCAGGCCGTCGTAACCCGACGTCATCACCGCGGCGGAAATGCCGAGGAAGGAGGCGGCCGACATGTAGTCGCCCGAAATCGCCAGCCCGTTCTGGAACCCGGTGATGCCGCCGCCGGCCGTATAGAAATCCGCGGCGGAACGCGTGCGGGAAGCCGCCCACTTGGTGATCCACAACGTCCCTGCCACGAACAGCGCGAACAGGACGATGGCCGTGGTGTTGGTCGCCTGCTTGGCGGTCTGCCCGACATCGCCGCCGCCCGCGACGGCCACGCCGCACGCGCCCGCGGCCAGCAGCGCGACCAGCATCGTCGAAAGTGTCTTGTTCATCGGGCGACATCCTGCAGGATGTCCTGCGTCAGTTGGTCGTATTCGTTGTTGGCGCGGCGCACGTAGATGCCGGTGATGACGACGGTGAACACGATCACCGCCATGCCGATCGGCACGCCGACACTCGTCACGCCGGTGCTCACGGGCTTCGCGAGAAACGACTTGTCGAATGCGATCAGTGCGATGTAGCCGTAGTAGACGATCAGCATCAGCACGGTCAGGCAGATGCCGAGCGTATTGCGCCGTCGCTTGAGCTGCGCATACTTCGGATGCGCTTCGATTTTTTTCACCAACCCATCATGCATCGCCTGTCTCCTGGTTTGCTTTTTGAATGAGTTCGGCGATTCTGAATAGCGAAGCTGACTGCGTGCTTACTCGATCTTGCGTGCGGGGCATTCCGGGCACTATGGTTTTCCCTAGCGGGTTCGGGCGTGGTGGCGGCATCGCCTGCGCATGAGCGGCAGGCTCGATGCACCGAATTCATTCCCGTCAGGAAACAATCAATCGCTCGCCGACGATTCACCCGCCCGCCCGTACGCTCTAGACTGTCGCATCGTTCCCCTTCCGGATTCACGCAATGACCGACGTCCTGCCGCTGACCACCGATCCCGAGTCGGGCCTCCAATACCGGCTGCGCCCGGCCGCCGGCCGCCCCGTTGCCCGCCTGTTGCTGCTGCATGGCGTCGGCGGCAACGAAACCAACCTGCTGAACCTGGCCGGCATCATCGATCCTCGGATCGAGATCGCGTTCCTGCGCGCCCCGCTCACGTTCGGGCCTGGCCAGCACGCATGGTTTCCGGTGCGCTTCGGCCCGAACGGCCCCGAAATCGACGCGGCCCGCGCGGACGAAAGCCGCATTCAGCTGATCACGCTGCTGCGTGCCTTCCGCGCCCGCGACGGCGCGGCTTCCGCATTGCCGACCGTGATCGCCGGCTTCAGCCAGGGCGGCATCATGAGCGCGGGCGTCGGCCTCACGTCGCCGGACGATGTCGCCGCCTTCGCGGTGCTGTGCGGGCGCATCCTGCCCGAAATCGATCCGCTGATCGCGCCGCGCGATGCGCTTCGCCCGCTCCATGCGCTGATCGTGCACGGCCGCTTCGACGACAAGCTGCCCGTCGCGTGGGCCGGCACCGCCGACGCGAAACTCACGTCGCTCGGTGTCGCGCACGATACGCGGCTGTACGACGCCGGTCACGAACTGACCGAGGAAATGGCCGGCGACTTCAGCCGATGGGTCGGTGAACGCGCCGGCTTGAACTGACTGCGCCGGTACGCCGGCCGCGAACGGGCCGGCGCGCCCGGCGAGTACCGTCAGGCACCCTGTACCGGATCGGCGACGGCGCCCGTGGCCACGGACGTACGCGCATTCGCCGCCTGCTCTCGCGCGGCACCGCGCTTCGCCAGCTTCCAGCCCACCACGAGTGCGAGCACGACGACCGGAATCATCGCGATGGTCCACGTGCCGCCCGGATAGTCGAACGCCATCAGCACCAGCACGCCGACGAGGAAGGCCAGCGTGAGCCACGACGTGAACGGCGCGCCGGGCATCCGGAACGACACGGCCTTCAGCTCGCCGCGATCGACCGCGCGGCGGAACAGGATCTGGCACATGACGATGAAGCCCCAGGTCGTGATGATCCCGAGCGACGCCATGTTCAGCACGATCTCGAACGCCTGCGCCGGCACGATGTAGTTCAACGGCACGCCGATCGCGTTGATCGCGACCGTGATCAGGATCCCGCCGTACGGCACGCCGCGTGCGTTCATCCGCGACACGAAGCGCGGCGCCGATCCGCCCATCGCGAGCGAGCGCAGCACGCGCCCGGTCGAATAGAGGCCGGAGTTCAGGCTCGACAGCGCGGCGGTCAGCACCACGACGTTCATCACGGTGCCGACGTACGGCACGCCGAGCTTGCTGAAGAACGTCACGAACGGGCTTTCGTGCGAGCTGTATGCCGTCCACGGCAGCAGCATCGTCAACAGCACGACGGAGCCGACATAGAACAGCGCAATGCGCCACATCACGCTGTTGATCGCCTTCGGCAGCACCTTGCGCGCATCGGCGGTCTCGCCCGCCGCGACGCCGACGAGCTCGATGCTCGCGTACGCGAACACGACGCCCTGCACGATCAGCACCGCCGGCAGGAGGCCGTGCGGAAAGATCCCGCCGTGATCCGCGACCAGGTGAAGCCCCGGCATCTGCCCGGCAACCGGATGGCCGCTCGCGAGAAACACCGCGCCGACCGCGAGGAACACCGCGAGCGTCCCCACCTTGACGAGCGAGAACCAGAACTCCATCTCGCCGAACACCTTCACGCCGATCATGTTCATCACCGACACGATCCCGAGCGCACCGAGCGCGAACACCCACTGCGGCACGTCCGTGAACACGGCCCAGTACTTCATGTAGATCGCGACCGCCGTGATGTCGACGATACCGGTCGTCGCCCAGTTCAGGTAGTACATCCAGCCCGCGACGAACGATGCCCGCTCGCCCATGAACTCCCGCGCGTACGACACGAAGCTGCCGCTGGTCGGCCGGTGCATCACGAGCTCGCCGAGCGCGCGCATGATCAGGAAGGCGAACACGCCGCAGACGAGATACACGAGCGCGAGCGCGGGCCCCGCGCTCTGCAGGCGTCCACCCGCACCGAGAAAGAGGCCGGTGCCGATCGCACCGCCCATCGCGATCATCTGCACGTGCCGCGGCTTCAACTGCTTCGCGTAACCGGCCTCGTGCGACGCGAACATCGCGTCGGGATCGGCATGACGGGAATCCGCGCCGCCGGCCGGACCGGCCGGGCGCTCGCTGCTGTGGTTCATCGTGAGTCTCCGTAGTTTCTTGATGTGTCGCGCCCCGCGCGGGGGCGCTGATGAAATGGCGGCCCGCCGGGCGCTCGACGCGCGCGCCGGCGGCCTTCAGCCGGCGTCAAAGCACGCGCGGCCGGATCAGCGCTTCGGGCCGAAGCGCTTCGTCTACCTGTGCATCGGTCATCCACTCGCGCTCGAGTACGACCTCGCGAATCGACTTGCCGGTTGCGTGCGCTTCGGCTGCGACGGCGGTCGCGCGCTTGTAGCCGATGTACGGATTCAGCGCGGTCGCGAGTGCGACCGAGCGCTCCATCGTTTCGCGCAGCCGCTCGGGGTTCGCGGTGATCCCGCTCACGCAGCGCTGCGCCAGCGTCGTGCAGGCGGCCGTCAGGTGGCTGAAGCTGCGGAACAGCGCGCTGGCGATCACCGGCTCGAACGCGTTGAGCTGAAGCTGCCCGGCCTCGGCGGCGAAGGTCACGGTCAGGTCGTTGCCGAACACCTCGAACGCGACCTGGTTGACGACTTCCGGGATCACCGGATTCACCTTGCCGGGCATGATCGACGAGCCGGCCTGCACCGGCGGCAGGTTGATCTCGCCGAACCCCGCCCGCGGGCCGCTCGACAGCAGCCGCAGGTCGTTGCAGATCTTCGACAGCTTCACGGCGATCCGCTTGAGCACGCCCGAGACCTGCACGAACGCGCCGCAATCCTGGGTCGCCTCGATCAGGTTCGGCGCGGTGCTCAGGTCGAGCCCGGTAATGCGCCGCAGCGCCGCCAGCGCCTTCTCCGCGTACTGCGGATGCGCGGTGATGCCCGTGCCGATCGCGGTCGCGCCGAGGTTGATCTCGCGAATCAGCCAGCCGGCTTCCTGCAGGCGTGCAATGTCTTCCGTCAGCATCACCGCGTAGGTCGAGAATTCCTGGCCGAGCGTCATCGGCACAGCGTCCTGCAATTGCGTGCGGCCGAGCTTCAGCAGGCCGGCGAACGCGTCGGCCCGCTCCGCGAACGCATCGCGCAGGCGCGCCATCGCTTCGAGCAGGTGCTCGAGCGCGAAGCAGGTCGCGACGCGGATCGCGGTCGGATAGACGTCGTTGGTGCTCTGCGCGAGATTGACGTGTTCGTTCGGATGCAGGTATTCGTACTGCCCGCGCGCGTGCCCCATGAGTTCGAGCGCACGGTTGCAGATCACCTCGTTCGCGTTCATGTTGGTCGACGTGCCGGCCCCGCCCTGGATCACGTCGACGACGAACTGGTCGTGCAGGCGCCCTTCGCGGATCTCGACGCACGCGGCGGCGATCGCATCGCGGTACGGTCGCGGCAGCAGCCCGAGCTCGCAGTTCGCGTCGGCCGCGGCCTCCTTCACGGCGGCGAGCGCCATCACGAGGTACGGCAGCGACGCGATGGTGCGGCCCGAAATGTCGAAGTTCTCTTTCGCGCGCAGCGTATGGACGCCGTAATACGCGTCGTCCGGAATACTTCGTTTGCCTAAAAGATCCGCTTCGACGCGGAAGCCGTTTTCTGTCATCGTGCCCTCCTGGATGTCTCGTACCGCTCGCCGTTCTCCGCTTCCCGACGCGACGGGTTCGCATTCTATGCCTTTGCAAAAACAAGCTCGCTTATGTATTATCGAAAGCGGTTTTGCGTGGGACGCAACAGCGAGAATCGAATGAAAAAAGGCGCGAGAGAAACCGGCATCGATCACATGGGCGCGATGCGCGCGTTCGTGAGAGTGGTCGAAACAGGGAGTTTTTCGGCGGTCGCGAAGGAGATGCACGTGTCGACGTCGACGGTCGCGCGCAAGGTCACGGCGATCGAGGAGGCACTCGGCGTCGCGCTGCTGCACCGCTCGACGCACAGCGTCACGCTGACCGAGGCCGGCCATATCTACCTGGAACGCGCCGTCACGCTGATCGCCGATCTCGACGACACGCTGCGTGTCGTCGCCGAGCTGAATGCGCAGCCGAGCGGCCCGCTGAAGCTCACCGCGCCGGTTGCGTTCGGCCGCCGCCATCTCGCCCCGCTGGTCGCGCCGTTTCTCGCGCGCTACCCGACGATCCAGCTCGACGTGCGGCTCACCGACAACCACAACGACCTCGTGGCCGGCGGCTTCGACCTCGACATTCACGAAGGCGAGAACTACCTGGACAACCTCGTCGTCCACCGCCTGTCGCGCAACGACAGCATCCTGTGCGCGACGCCCGGCTATCTCGACCGCTGCGGGCGCCCGTCCACGCCGGACGATCTCAAGCAACACAACTGCCTGCGCTACGTGCACCCCGAAGGCGATCCGCGCTGGGAGCTCGTGAACGGCGACGCGCATCACAGCCTGCTGCCGGCCGGCAACCTCGTCACCGACCATTCGGAGCTGCTGCTCGAAGCGACCTGCGCGGGGCTCGGCATCGCGGAGTTCGAGATCTGGCTGGTGCGCGACCTGCTCGCGAGCGGGCGGCTCGAAGCCGTGCTGCCGCGCTACCGGCTGCTGAACCGGCTGACGGGCGAATACATCTACATCGCGTATCTGGCGAACCGGCGCAGCTCGGCGAAGCTGCGCGTCCTGAAGGACTTTCTCGCGGAACACCTCGCGCACATCGGCGAGCTGTCGGCGCTGGAGCTGGGGAAGATTCGCGGCGCGCGCACGTAGCACCTGCGCCCGCGTTCATGCCCGCGCCGGCCGGCAGGCATGCGCCGCCGCCGCGCCCGGCCCGGGGTGCGGGCCGGCGGCAGCGGCGCATCCGCGCCGGTCAGGCCGGCTGCAATTCGAACGGGAACGTGGCGTGCCCGATCTCGACGCCCTGCGTGTTGCGCATCGGCGGCCGATGGAAAGCGGCCAGTTGCGCGCGCTGCCCGGCCGTGCCGATCTGCAGCCGCTCGAGGAGCTCGCTGACGACCATGTAGAGCACGTCGAGATTGCCGTCCTCGATCTTCACCGAGATGCCGAGCGCGCCATCGGCGCCCAGCTGCCGCGTGCGCGCCGACGCACGCACGCCGATCCCGTAGCACGCATCGGCGCCGAGCTTGCCGACCACCTGCCCGTCGAACGCCTTCATCAGCACCGTGCAATAGCGCCCGTCGCCGGCCACCAGCTCCGGATACGCGGTCATCGCACGATGAATGCGCGCCAGCGCGCGCACGCGATCGCTGATTGCGTCACCGCCCGCCTCCACCGTATCCGCCCCGTCGGCCAGCGATGCGTACAGGCGCGCCAGCCGGTCCAGCGGAAACGCCGGCGTCGGCAGGTTGCACCCGTCGATCGCCCAGCCCACTTCGTCGTCGCGCAGCCCGCACGCATCGGCCATCACCTGTTTCACGCGCACCTGCATCGGATGCTCGGGCAGATGGTAATCGGCGATCGCGGCGCCGATCGCCTGCGCGCCGGCCAGCATCCCGACATGCTTGCCCGAACAGTTGCTGCATACGCCGGTCGGCGTGTAGTCGCGCTTGATCCACGCACGGTACACCGCGTCGGACAACGGCGGATGGCCGCCGCAACGCAAGTCCGATTCCTGCGCGGCGACTTTTGCGAGCATCGCGCGCGTGCGTTCGATATGCCGGTCCTCGCTGCTGTGCGACGCGCACATCAGCGCGATGTCCGCATCGTCGAAGCCGAAGCGCTCGGGCGCACCCGTCTCGATCACCGACAGCGCCTGGGCCGGCTTCGCCGCCGACCGCGCGAGCGTCATCCGGAACGGATTGCCGAACCGGGCCAGCAGCCGGCCGCGTGCATCGACCACCGCCACATCGGCGACGTGCGTGTTCTCGATCGCCTTGCCGCGGTACGTGACGACTGCTGCGCGTTGGGTGTCCATCGTGTGTTGTCTCCATGCTCGGGGCCTGCTTGCCGGGGCCCATCCAACCGGTACGGCAGTGTAGCGAGTCGCCGCGCCACGCGCCGGCCCGGCCATGGAAAGCGGTGTTGCATATGACGCAAAGGCGATCACGCCCCCACGAAGACCTGACCGAATTAGTACAAAAACCATTCAATCGTTTACAGAATTGGTACCAATCCGTACAATTGCGATCGCAAACGCGAATCATACGCATTTACATTGACGTTTTCCGATGTTCCGCACTGCCCGGCCTGCATCGAGAAGACGCGCCCGCTCACCGAACCTTCTGCTGCCTCTCGATATGCCCGCCCAGTTCAAGACGAGGCCTCGCGCCCTCGTGTCGGCGCTGACCTGCTCCGTTTTCCTGACCCCGCTGCTCGCTTCCGCCGAAACGGTACCCTCTCCCGCGCCCGCCGCCGACCAGCCGGCCCCGTCGGCCGACGTGCAGGCGACGCTGCCGACGATCACGATCCAGTCGTCCGCGCCGTCGGACATGCAGGTGAAGCAATCGCCGTCGTACAAGTTCACCGCGCCGCTGCTCGATACGCCGCGCTCGGTCACGGTGATCCCCGAGCAACTGATCAAGGAAAAGAACGTCACGTCGTTCGCGGACGCGCTGCGCTCGGTACCGGGCATCACGTTCCTCGGCGGCGATGCGGCCGCGAACCCGTCGGCCGACCGCCCGGTGATCCGCGGCTTCGAATCGCGCAACTCGATCTTCGTCGACGGGATGCGCGACTCGGGGCTGCAGAACCGCGAAACGTTCGCGGTCGAGCAGATCAGCGTGATCAAGGGCCCCGATTCGGTCTACGCGGGCCGCGGCTCGGTGGGCGGCAGCATCGACATCGTCACGAAGACACCGAAGAACGACGACTTCATCAACAGCAGCATCGGCTTCGGCACCGACGGCTACAAGCGCGCGACGGTCGACGTGAACCGCAAGATCAACGACACGACGGCCGTGCGCCTGAACGTGATGGGTCACGACGCGAACCAGGCCGGCCGCAACGACGTGTACAACAAGCGCTGGGGTATCGCGCCGTCGATCGTGTTCGGGCTGAACACGCCGACCACGGTCACGGTCAGCTATTACCACATGAACTCGTACGACATGCCGGACTTCAGCGTGCCGTTCCGCGCGTCGGGCGGCACGCCGGTGCCGACCGATCGCGGGCAGTTCTTCGGGTTGAACACGCGCGACTACCGCTACGGGCAGACCGACACCGCCGAAGTGCGCGTCGAGCACAAGCTCAACGACGACTGGAAGCTGAAGAACACGACGATGTTCGGCCGCTCGACGCTCGATTACGTCGCGACGAACCCGCAGATCCTCGCGTCGAACCCGAACATGCTGAGCCTGCAGGCAAAGAGCGGCAAGTACGCGCTCAACGGCTTCTCGAACCAGACCGAGGTGACCGGCAGCGCGAGCCTGTTCGGCATGAAGCACACGATGACGGCCGGCGTCGAGTTCAGCCATGAACAGGCGCGCTACGAGGGCTACCTCGTGTCGGATTCGGCCGGCCACAACATCCGCTCGGGCGGCCCGTGCTCGGTGGCCGGCAACTGCACGCCGCTCGCGGGCGGCTGGAACCCGAACATGCCGTGGACCGGCAGCATCGTGCTGAACGGCGACAAGGGCTTCCCCGGCGCGACGACGAACACGCGCACCGACACCGTGTCGGCGTACATCTTCGATACCGTGAAACTGTCCGAGCGCTGGCAGTTCAACACGGGGCTGCGCTTCGACCGCTACGACACGACCGGCAAGCAGGCCGGCGTCGCCGACCTGTCGAACACGTCGAACCTGTTCAGCTACCAGTTCGGCCTCGTGTTCAAGCCGGTGAGCAACGTGAGCCTGTATGCGTCGTACGGCACGTCGTCGAACCCGCCGGGGTCGAACGGCGGCCTCGGCGGTGGCACCGACCAGATCACCGCGACGAACCAGGACCTCGCGCCGGAGCGCTCGCGCAACATCGAGATCGGCGCGAAGTGGGACGTGCTGCGGGATCAACTGTCGCTGACGTCGGCGCTGTTCCAGACCGAGAAGACCAACGCGCGCGTGAGCGACGGCCTCGGTCACACGGTCAACGCGGGCAAGCAGCGCGTGCGCGGTTTCGAATTCGGCTTCGCGGGCAACATGACGCCGAAGTGGCACGTGTTCGGCGGCTACTCGTACCTGAACGCGATCACGACCGACGCGGGCCCCGGCAGCCCGGGCGCATCGGGCCTGCCGATGGTGATGGTGCCGAAGCACAACTTCACGCTGTGGACGAGCTACGACGTGATGCCGAAGCTCACGCTCGGCGCCGGTGCGACGGTGATGAGCCAGACCTATGCGTCGGTATCCGCGACGACGAAGAAATGGACGCCCGGCTACGCGCGCTTCGACGCGGCCGCCACCTGGCGCGTGAACAAGACGATGGACGTCCAGCTGAACGTGCAGAACCTGTTCGACAAGAAATATTACGCGAGCGCGTACCCGATCTACGCGACCTGGGCGCCGGGCCGTTCGGCGATGGTCACGCTCAACTTCTATCAGTAACGCGGTTGGCGGCAGGGGGGCGTGGTAAGCCCCTCCTCGCCGCGCTCACCACGGCAGCGAATACGTCTTCACGTTCGTGAAGCTCTTCATCGCTTCCTGCACGCCCTCCTTGTACCCCAGCCCCGAATCCTTCACGCCGCCGAACGGCGTCAGTTCGAGCCGGTAGCCCGGCACTTCGCGCACGTTCACGCTGCCGACTTCCAGCTCGGTGATGAAGCGCGTGATGTGGTCGAAGCGGTTCGTGCACACCGACGACGACAGCGCATAGTCGGTGCTGTTCGACATCCTGATCGCTTCGTCGATGTCGCGGAAACGCATGATCGGCGACACGGGCCCGAACGTCTCGTATTTCACGAGCGGCATGTCGGGCGTCACGCGATCGATCACCGTCGGCGAATACAGCGCGCCGTCGCGCACGTTGCCGACCAGCAGGCGCGCCCCACGCGCGATCGCGTCGTTCACCTGTTGCTCGCAGAACTTCGCGGCCGCTTCGTCGATCACCGTGCCCATGTCCACCGACGGATCGGCCGGATTGCCGTACGACCACGCACGCGTTTTTTCGACGACCAGCCCGGTGAAGCGATCGGCCACCGACTCGTGCACGAGCATCCGCTTGATCGCGGTGCAGCGCTGCCCCGAGTTCCTGTACGAACCCGACACCGCGAGCGTGCTCGCTTCGTCGAGATCGGCGTCTTCCATCACGATGATCGGATCGTTGCCGCCGAGTTCGAGCACCGCGCGCCGGTAGCCCATCCGCGCCGCGATCGACTTGCCGATCGACACGCCGCCCGTGAACGTGATGAGGTCGATCGCCGGGTTCGTGATCAGCTC
>NZ_ASSI01000123.1:0-16017 GCF_000466765.1 Burkholderia sp. AU4i
GCGGCAAGCGGCAAGCGGCAAGCGGCAAGCGGCAAGCGGCAAGCGGCAAGCGGCAAGCGGCAAGCGGCAAGCGGCAAGCGGCGAAGGATCACGTCCCGACTGCTCCGGAATCCAGTGCGCGGCGATTGACCAGCGGGCGTGTCGACGTAGCACTCTCATCCACGTGAGGACGTTTCCACAGCTACCGCGCCGCGAATCGAGAGGTGCCTCACCCGGCAATCACGCGCTTTATGCGCATAAACCAACCGGTGTGCGACGCAACCGCCCCTCCTCCTTTCCGGTCAGAAACGCCCATCGTATTGATCCGGCGTACGGCACCTCGATCCGTCATCCCGTGACAGAAAGAAAGCTGCTCACCTTTATGCGCATAAACACATCAACGCAACGCCGTGAAGCACATCCCGAACAGCACTCCCCTCTCGTGGCCTGTCGCACTGCCTCATCCACCTGCCTCTGCGAAGCAGCGAATCCACTCGAGATCCCGCGATCCCGCGCCAACCTCCCCGCCCGGACACCCGATACAGACTGGCTACAATACGGGGCTCTACCCTCCAGGCTTGAATGATGATCACGATCTACCACAACCCCCGATGCTCGAAGTCGCGCGAGACGCTTGCTTTGATCGAGTCGCTGAATACCACCGGTGCGCCCCTGAATGTCGTCGAGTACCTGAAGACGCCACCGACGGTAGAGGAACTGGAAGCACTGCATCGGCAACTTGGCCGCCCGGTTCGCGACATGCTGCGCGACGGTGAGGAACCGTACAAGACGCTGAATCTGGCCCGCGCCGATCTGACCGACGCACAAGCCTACGCGGCGATTGCCGCTCATCCGATTTTGCTGCAGCGGCCCATCGTCGTTTATCGGGGCAAGGCCGCCATCGGCCGGCCGCCCGAATCGGTGCGGGCGCTGTTCGAATAATTCTTGCCCGCCGTATTTTTCTGATTGCATCGGCCCGGCGCAACCAAACATCGGCATTCGAAGCCGACACGATCGCCTGGCACCATGCGACCACCACCCGGGCGATCGCAGCCAGGCGAGCCGCCCCTAGGCTTCCCCGGACGACCCATCGTCGTCGTCCGGCCCCCGCCCCGCCGCCGCTTTCGCGGCCGTCCGCAGCAGCGCGATCTGACCGCGATAGGCCCTGCAGCCACTGCAGGTCGGCAGGTGTACACGCACCTGCAGGCGCTCATGCAGGGTCAGATGCCGGTCGAGCGCATCCGACAGCAGTCGCGTCACGTCAGTACATTTCCCCGGCAGCATCTTCGGTCGTCAGTCCTTTTTCACTGAGGCAGGTTCGCAGGCGCGTGCGCGCCCGATACAGCAGCACGCTGCAATGATTCGTCGTCAGCGTCAATTCGCTGCAGATGTCCGTGATCTCGACGTCGAGGAATTCGCGCATCATGAACACGCGCCCGATCTGCTCCGGCAGGTGGTCGAGGCAGGTCTGGAACAGCGTCCAGAACTGCTGCTGCTGCAACAGCGTTTCCGGGCGCGGCCACGGTCGCGGCTTCGCATGCGCGGCCCAGTGCCCGTTTTCCTTGAACAGCTCGCGATCGAGCACCGATTCGCCGTCGAGCTCGGCATCGAGCGCCGACAAGCTCACGGTGCGCTGCCGCGCGCGCAGCACGTCGATCAGCTTGTTGCGCAGGATGCCGAACACCCAGGTCTTGTGGGCCGACAGCCCGGCGAAATCGCCCGCGTGCGACCACGCGGCGGCGAGCGCTTCCTGCACGGCGTCTTCGGCCGCGTCGGCATCGCGGAGCTGGAGTCGCGCGAAGCGCAGCAGGTCGCGCCGCAGTTGCGCGAGATAGGCGGGATCGTCGTATTCGGACGGCATGTCTGGGTTGCGGTGTCTCGAGGCAATCGCGTGCGCCACCGAGCGGGCGCGTCGCGGTGCGAGCAGCTTACTGGGCGCGGTGCCCGCCTGCAATGCATGTTCCGTCGCGAATTCACGAAACCGGTCGACGCGCTGCGCTATGCTTGCCGAACCCTGTGTCGTGTGTCGACTTCGACACGCGGCGGGCAATGTGTAACGTCCGATCATAACGGCCAAGTTATCCACAATTTCTGTGGAAAACCTTGTGGAAAGTCGGCCGGGCGGCCCCGTGGGGCGGTTCGCGGGCTGGCTTGCCTATAAACAGACCTTTGTCGCTCGTTCGGAAGCAATCGATCCGATTCCTCACTCACCGGAAGGAGAATGTCATGTCCTATCGCATCGCCGTGGTCGTCGGCAGCCTGCGTCGCGCTTCGTGGAACCGCGCGCTCGCGCACGCCGTGATCTCGCTCGCCCCCGCCGATTTCTCGTTCGAGTTCGTCGAGATCGGCGAACTGCCGCTGTACAGCCAGGACTACGACGCGGATTTCCCGGAAGTCGCGAAGCGCTTCAAGCAGTCGATCGAAGCCGCCGATGCGCTGCTGTTCTTCACGCCCGAGTACAACCGCTCGATTCCGGGCGTGCTGAAGAATGCGCTCGACTGGGGCTCGCGCCCGTGGGGTTCCAATTCGTGGTCGGGCAAGCCGGGTGCGGTGCTCGGCACGTCGCCGGGTGCGACGGGTACCGCGCTCGCGCAGCAGCACCTGCGCAACGTGCTCGCGTACCTCGACGTGAAGACGCTCGGGCAGCCCGAGATGTTCATCAAGCACGATCCGGCACGCATCGACGATCAGGGCCAGATCGTCAGCGAAGACACCCGCAAGTTCCTGCAGGGTTTCGTCGATCGCTACACGGGCTGGGTGCGCTTGCTGAAGTCGGCCTGAGCGTCGCCCCGTTCATGCCGCCGGCGCCGGCCCGCGCGTAGCGGGTCATGTGCCGGTGTGCCGCGCGTGCCGTGCGTCGCGCGCTTCGCGGATGCCCAGCAGGATCTCGTCGAGCAGCGCGATGTCGAACGGCTTCGACAGCACGCGGACGTTGACGGTGCGCGTGCGGTCGAGTTCCTCCGCGTAACCCGTGACGAGAATCACGGGCAGCTTCTCCGGCCGCTTCTCGACTGCTTCGGCGAGGTCGATGCCATTCAGGCGGCCCGGCATGTGGATATCCGAGATCACGAGGTCGAACGCGTCGTTCGCAGCGGCGCCTTCGATCAGGTGCAACGCGTCGTCGGCGGTGGGCGCGTAGGTCACGCGGTGCCCGAGCAGCGACAGCAGCGCTTCGGTGCCGGCCGCGACTTCGCTGTTGTCCTCGACGAGCAGCACGTGCAGGCCGGCGAGCGCGCCCGTGCCCGTGCCCGCGTCGTGCGCGACTGCCGGCGGCCGTGCGACGACATCCTCGGCGCGCGCGCGCGGCAGGTAGAGGCGCACCGACGTGCCTGCGCCGACCGCGCTGTCGATCGTCGCGAGGCCACCCGAGCGTTCGCAGAACGCGAATACCTGCGGCAGGCCGAGCCCCGTCCCCATCCCCTGAGCCTTCGTCGTGAACAGCGGCTCGAACGCGCGGGCGAGCACGTCGGGCGCCATGCCCGAACCCGTATCGTCGAGCGAGATCTGCACGAAATCGCCGGTCAGCGGAAAGCCGTCCTCGCGACGCAGCGTCACGTTGCGCGCGCCGACCGTGAAGCGGCCGCCGGCCGCCATCGCGTCGCGCGCGTTGACCGCGAGGTTGATCACCGCGAGTTCGAGCTCCGCGACGTCGACGCGGATCGGCCACACACCAGGCTCGATCGCGACGACCAGCGACGATTTCGAACCGAGCGACGTCTTCAGCAGTTCGCGGCATGTGCCGACCCATTGCCCGACGTCGATCGTCTCGTTGTGCAGCGGCTGCTTGCGTGCGACACCGAGGAGCTGGCGCGTGAGCGATTGCCCGTTCTTCAGCGCGCGTTCGATCGCGCCGAGTTCCTTGTCGAGATGCTGGACCCCGCGCCGCCGCACGATCTGCACGTTGCTCGAGATGATCATCAGCAGGTTGTTGAAATCGTGCGCGACGCTGCCGACGAGATTACCGAGCGCCTGCATCTTGCGCGACTGCCGGTACGCCGATTCGATCGAACGTCGCATCGACGCTTCGGCCTGCCAGCGATCCCACGCCTCCTCTTCCGCCTTCAGCCGCTTGAGCGACAGCCAGATCACCGACCACAGCGCGACCGACGGCGCGAACATCGAGAGGAACAGCACGCTCAGGTGTTCGTACCATTCACGCCAGATCGCCGACGTGCGATACGAGCACGTCACGTAGACGGGATAACTGCCGACCTGGCGATACGCGACGATCTCGCTGCTCCCACCGTCGTGGCGCACCCGCACGACGCCGGCGCGCGGATCGTTGCGCGCGTCGCCGAACGTGGCGGCGCGATCGGTATGCGCGAATGCCGGCGGCGGCGGATACGACGCGATCACCGCGCCGTCCGAGCGCGCGAGCGCCATCGTCATCGGCGTGCTCGCACCGCCGAGCAGGTCGCGGTAGAACGCGTTGAAATACGACGACTTCAGCGCGATCGACACCATCCCGGCGAACGAACCGTCGCTATGGCGACGCGCGACGCCCGTGTTGAACACGGGAATGTTCTCGAGCTTGAGCGGCCCCATCATCAGCCGCGAGATGTGTTCGATCACCTTGCCGTCGCGAATGCCGGCGAAATCGTCGCGGTTCGCGATCGACGCATAGGGCGCCGGATAGTAGAGGCTGTTCGCGAGCAGCATCCCGCTCGCGCCGAAGATCGACACGGCCGCCACCTGCGGATAGCCGCCGCCGATCGTGTTCAGCGCTTCGTGGATGTCGGACTCCCTGTTGCGCACGGTCGCGTCGTCCATGTCCTGCACGAGATCGACGATGCGCGCATCGAGCGTCTCGCTCAGGTCGAACACCTTGAGCGCGTGCTCCTCGGCAACCCGCACGGTGCGCATCGTCACGTCGCTCGCGGCGGCCTCGCGCGTCTTCAGGTCGTTGTACGCCATCACCACGACGTAGATGCAGGGCAGCACGATCGCCGCGACGAGCAGCACGATCAGCGTCACGCGCCGCACCGCGAAATCGTGCTCGGGCGCACCGGACGCATAGTTGCCGTCGTCCTGCCAGTCGTCGGCGGGCGGGGAGGCGGGAGCGTGGGAATCGGCGGGCCGGTCGGACGTCATCGAGGAAGCGGGTGAGGCGAAGGTGCCTGCCATCATAAACGAGTTGCGACGGCCCGCCGTACAGCCCCGGATGCACCCGGACGCCAGTAATCCTGTCGATTCCGACAGGCGGAAATTGTCAGATTGAAAACGCGACGAATCCGGCAGCGCAAACGTACACAAGGAAAAATTTTGCGTGCTTATCTCGAAAATGGTCGCGGCTGTTTTCGGAATGGCGCATGTTCGGACCAATTCTGTCCGAAATGGTGAATATGGCGAGTTGCATCGCCTCCGGTTTACTCCGAGAATCGCGCCTTGCTTTCCCTATGACAGATATCTGCGCCTGCCGGCATTCGCCGCGCGGCGCGTCGCGCGCGCCCGCGTTGCGGCGCCCGCGCGCGGTTGCAAGGCGGCTGCCCGCGCCCGAACGCATTGGCGCCTCAAGAAGTGCGCCGCGCGGTCGTTAACGCGAGAGAGACCATTCCGTATACCGCATCGCCCCATGCCTTTGCCGATTGTAATTGCCGACGATTCGCTGCTCGCTCGCAAACTTCTGACAAAGGCGCTGCCGGGAGGCTGGGACGTCGATGTCGCGTATGCCGCGAATGGTCGAGAGGCCTTGGCGCTGTATCGTGACGGCAAAGCTTCCGTAATGTTTCTGGACCTGACGATGCCCGACATGAGCGGATATCAGGTGCTGGAGACACTGCGCCACGAAGATCTGAACACGTTCGTGATCGTGGTATCCGCCGATATCCAGCCGCAGGCGCAAGCACGCGTGCGCGAATTGGGCGCGATCGCATTCGTTGCCAAGCCCGTGACGTCGGAGGCATTGCTGCCCATTCTCAAGGAGTATGGGTTGTATGCCTGACTCGGTGTTCACGGCGGAGCAACGCGACGCGTTGCAGGAGATCGCCAACCTCGCAATGGGCCGTGCCGCCGCACGGCTCGCGTTGTTGCTCGGGCGCTTCATCGAACTGTCGGTGCCGCGCGTGCGGGTCGTGAAAGCGACCGACGCGGGCGATGCGCTGCGCGAGATGACGGGCATCTACGACAACGTGACCGCCGTGCGCCAGGGCTTCCGTTCCGACATCAAGGGCGAGGCAATCGTGCTGTGCCGTACCGCGAGCATCGCGCGGCTCATGTCGGTCGTCGATCGCACGTTCGGCGAAGGCGTGTACGGCGGGATGGCGACACCCGACGAAGTCGTGTTCGACGTCGCGAACGTGCTGATGGGCGCCTGCGTCGCATCGATCCTCGACGAGCTCGGGCGCAAGCCCGTGTTCTTTCCGCCGGGGCTGCTCGGCGCGAACGTGTCGTTCGACGACGTCTTCCAGCCGACCGAGCTGGCATGGAGCGTGGCATTGCTGCTCGAGGTGAACTTCGGGCTCGAGGACCACGCGTTCCGGGCTCACTTCGTGATGCTGATGGCCGAGGATTCGATCCGGCTGATGGGCGACGCGCTCGACGCGTTGCTGTCCGCGCTATGACGGCCGCTGCCCCGTCGCTGAGCGATCTCGTGATCGAGCGGGTGGGCTTCGGCCTGTTCGTGCTCGACCGCGCGATGACCGTGCTGATGTGGAATCGCTTCATGCAGGACCACAGCGGCATCCCGGCCGCCGACGTGATCGGCCGCAACCTGTTCGACTGTTTTCCCGACCTGCCGCGCGCGTGGCTGTCGCGCAAGCTCGAGAGCGTGTTCCAGCTCGGCAGCTTCGCGTTCAGTTCGTGGGAGCAGCGGCCCTACCTGTTCCGCTTCGAGCACGACCGGCCGATCACGGGCGGCGTCGACTACATGCAGCAGGACTGCACGTTCATGCCGCTCACGCGCGGCCGCGACGTCGAAGCCGTGTGCGTGACGATCTCGGACGTCACGCACGTGAGCGTGATGCAGCGTGAGCGCGAGGAAGCGGTCGCGAAGCTGCGCGAACACGCGAATCGAGACGGCCTGACCGGCATCGCGAACCGGCGCTTCTTCGAGGCGCGGCTCGGCGACGAATTCGCGCGCTGGCAGCGCTACGGCGGCGACATGTCGGTGCTGCTGTTCGACCTCGACCACTTCAAGACGATCAACGACCGTTTCGGGCACGCGGCCGGCGACGCCGTGCTGCGCGAGACGGCGCGCCGCGTCGCGTCGATCGTGCGCGCGCAGGATACGTTCGGCCGCTTCGGCGGCGAGGAATTCGCGCTGCTGCTGCCGTGCACGAATCTCGACGAGGCGATGCTCGTGGCCGACAAGGTGCGCGATGCGATCGGCAGCGTGCCGGTCGATGCCGAGGGCGTCAGCGTGCCGGTGACGGCGAGTGTCGGCGGCGCGTGTGCAAAGGCGGGCGCGGCCACTTGCGACGTGCTCGTCAACGAGGCCGACGCCGCGCTTTATCGCGCGAAGCGCCTCGGGCGCGACCGCTCGGTGGCCTACGCGTAGGCGCACCCGCACTGCCCTGCTGCGCGCGCAGCGGATGCGCCCCGCGCGTGCCGTGCTCAGCTTTTCGCGATGTCGGCCAGCACGCCGGCCAGGACGGCCGGCTGCGACATGAACGGCGAATGGCTGCTGTCCAGCTGGTGCACGTGGGTCGGGTTGCCGGGCGCGAACGCGTCGGCTTCGTCGATGAAGCGCTGCTGCAGCGCGGGCAGGATCACGCGATCCTGCAGGCACTTGATGTAGTGGCGGTCGATCGCGCCCCAGCGCGTGGCCGTCGTCGGGATCGCGGTCGCGAACGGCGCGGCCGGCACGTCGCAGGTCATCAGGTTCGCGACGGCTTCGAAGTCGGCTTGCGGCACGTCGTCGTACAGCGCGCGCTTCGCGAGCTCGCGATACGCGGCGTCACCGCTGCGCGGATCGATGCGCAGCGCACCGGCGACGCGCGGGCTCGCCAGCATCAGCGGGCCGAGCATCTCACCCTTGTTCTCGGGCGCGCGCACGTAGTCGAGGCCCGGCACGCCCGACGCGGGCATGAAGGCCGCGAGATAGACGATCTTCGCGATTTTCTCGGGCGCGCGTTCGGCAGCCGCCGTGATCGCGAGGCCGCCCATGCTGTGCCCGACGAGCACGACCTTGCCGCGGCCGAGCGCGTACGCGTCGTCGACCGCCTGCATGACCTGCGTCGCGTAATCGTCGAGCGTCGTGTTCGCGACCGGCGACGGCTCGGCGCCGAACGCATCCTTGTCGAGCGGGCGGGTGAAGTAGGAAACCGGAAAGCGGGCGTTGATGCCGTGCGCGGGCAGGTCGCGCGCGATCGACAGGTGGCCGCGCTCTGCCAGCGCGGCCGCAACGTGCGCATAGCACCACGCGCCGTGCCAGGCGCCGTGCACGAGCACGAAAACGGGATGATCGGACTGCGGGGTGGCGCTTGCGTTCGTCTCCATGGTGTCCGGGTCTTCAGATTTTGAGAAAGGTGTCATCTTAGACGAACCCGCGCGCACCCAGATGGGCCACCTTCGATCTGTCCCTCTTGTCTCGTACAGGCCACATTTCGTCCGTATCCGATATGAATTTATCCCGAAGCGCGCTAATTTGTTGCTTTGCCTGCGATTGCGCCCCATGAACGTCGACTATCTCTTCTATCGGAAGCCGAACAAACCCGGCCCCTATTCGCTCGACGACCTGGGCGACATCGCGCCGCCGATCGGTCCGGGCGACCTGATACGCGCGGGCATCGCACGCGTGTTCGGGCAGATCGACTGGCAGGAATCGCCCGACGTGCCGGGTGCGTGGTTCGGCACGGGCGGCGCCGTGTTCCAGTTCACCGCGGAGCCCGACGGCCACGTGACGAGCTTCATGGGCTCGCGCCTCGAACGCCGCTCGATGTTGCAGCTCACCCGTGAAATGGGGCTCATTGCGCTCGACCTGCAGCGCGACATCGTCTACGGCTGACGCAGCGCCGGCGCCGCTTCCTGCCCGGGCCGGGCGCCCTTGCCGGTCAACGGCCTCCGGCATGCCGCCGCATGCGGCGAGTGTCCGCCATCGAACTTCAAAGATTGCTATACTTTCGCCCAATTCCGGCTTCCGGCCGGTAATTTGTGCCTGTCTGCGTCGATCGTTCGCATATCTCGCACGCATTTGACGCCCTGACCATCCCAGCCGGGCATGGCTTCTTCAATCGCCCCGCGTGGGTGTCTCCGTGGAGCTTGTCTTGGCCGTTTCCAATTCCGTCGTGGACGAACAAGAAACCGACGCCGCTGCCGTCACATCGGGCAGTTCTTTCTATCTTGCGATGCGCATCCTGCCGGCCGTGCAGCGCGATGCGATGTTCCAGGTCTATGCGTTTTGCCGCGCGGTCGACGACATCGCCGACAGCGACCTGCCGCGCGCCGAGCGCAATGCGGGCCTCGATCGCTGGCGCGCCGACATCGACGCATGCTACGCCGGCCGCCCGCCGCGCCACCTGGCCGCGCTCGACCGCGAGATCCGTGCCTTCAACCTGCAGCGCGACGACTTCCACGCGATGATCGACGGGATGGCGATGGATGCGGTCGAAGACATCTGCGCGCCCGACGAGCCGACGCTCGACCTCTTCTGCGATCGCGTGGCGAGCGCGGCCGGCCGGCTGTCGGTGAGGATTTTCGGGATGCCTGAAGCCGAAGGGATCAAGCTGTCGCATCACCTCGGCCGCGCGCTGCAACTGACCAACATCCTGCGCGACATCGACGACGATGCGGCGATCAACCGCTGCTACCTGCCGCGCGAGCTGCTCGCGCGCGAAGGCATCGCGATTACCGGCCCGGCGACGATCGTGCGCGATCCGGCGCTGCCGCGCGTGTGCGCGACGCTCGTCGAGCGCGCGCTCGAGCATTTCCGCCAGGCGGATGCGGTGATGGATACGTGCCCGCGTGCGCAGGTGAAGGCGCCGCGCATCATGTCGGGCGCGTATCGCTGCATTCTCGAAGCCGCGGTTGCACGCGGCTTCGCCTTCCCGCGCGCGCCGTTGCGCAAGCCGAAGGCGCGCATGCTGATGATCGCCGCGCGCTACGCGCTGTTCTGAGTCGACCGAGTCGATGCCCAGGACCGTCCACGTGATCGGCGCCGGCCTTGCCGGCCTGTCGGCCGCGGTCGAGCTGCAACGCCGCGGGCGGCGCATCGTGCTCCATGACGCGCACGCGCATGCGGGCGGCCGCTGCCGCTCATGGTTCGACGGGACGCTGAACACGACGCTCGACAGCGGGCTGCACACGGTGTTCGCGGGACAGCCCGCGACGCAGCGCTACCTGCGCGCGATCGGCGCGGCCGACCGGCTCGCGGGGCCCGCGCTGCCTGAATTCCCGGTCGTCGACGTCGCGTCGCAGCAGCGCTGGACGCTGCGCTTCGGCGACGGGCGCTGGCCGTCGTGGCTGTTCGATGCCGCATCGCGTGCGCCGGGCACGACGCCGCTCGACTACCTCGCGCTCGCCCCGCTCGCGTTCGCGCGCATGGGTCGCTCACTCGCACAGACGATGCGATGCGACGGCATGCTGTGGGAACGTTGGCTGCGGCCGTATTTCCTCGGTGTGCTGAACGTCGAGCCGCGCCACGCGAGCGCAGAACTCGCGCGTGCGGCGCTGTGCGGCACGTTTGCCGCGGGCGGCCCCGGCTGCCGTCCGCTCGTCGCGCGCCAGGGTCTCGGCAGCGCATTCGTCGAGCCGGCGCTGCGGATGCTGCAGCACGGCGGCGCGCAGATCCGGCTGAACTCGCGGCTCGACGCGTTCGAATTCGGCGCGCACGGCAATGCGGTCGATGCGGTCTCGGTCGGCGGCGAGCGGATCGATCTCGCACCGGGCGACGCCGTCGTGCTGGCCGTGCCGCCCGAGGTCGCGCAGCCGCTCGTGCCCGAGCTCACCGCGCCCGACACGTTCAGCGCGGTCGTGACCGCGTATTTCGCGATCGAGGCGCCGGCCGGCACGCCGCTGCAGACGGCGGTCGTGAACGGTGTCGTCGATGCGGTGCGCACCGGCGGCGGCCAGCTCGCGGCGACGATCCGCGACGCCGGCCGCTGGCTCGACACGCCGCGCGACACGCTTGCGCGGCGCATCTGGGAAGACGTCGCGCGCGTGACGGGCGCGAACCCGGAAACCATCCCCGCGTGGCAGCTCGTCGTCGAGCCGCGCGCGGGCTTTGCGGCGGTGCCGTCGCAGGAAATGAAGCGTCCGGCCGTGCGTACGCGCTGGACCAATCTCGTGCTGGCGGGCGACTGGATTGCCACCGGCTTGCCCGCCACGATCGAGGGCGCGATCCGCTCCGGCCAGCTGGCCGCGGACGTGCTCCAGACACAGTAAGCAACAGAGGGACCGATGAACGATCTCACCGAAATGGCTACCTTGTCCGCCGGCACCGTGCCGGCCGGCGTCGATGCGGCCGTCGCGCGTGCGACCGACGCGCTGCTGGCCGCGCAGAACGCCGACGGCCACTGGGTCTACGAACTCGAAGCCGATTCGACGATTCCCGCCGAATACGTGCTGCTCGTCCACTATCTCGGCGAGACGCCGAACGTCGAGCTCGAACAGAAGATCGGCAAGTATCTGCGCCGCATCCAGCAGGCCGACGGCGGCTGGCCGCTGTTCACCGACGGCGCGCCGAACATCAGCGCGAGCGTGAAGGCGTATTTCGCGCTGAAGGTGATCGGCGACGACGAGAACGCCGAGCACATGCAGCGTGCGCGCCGCGCGATCCACGCGATGGGCGGCGCCGAGATGTCGAACGTGTTCACGCGCATCCAGCTCGCGCTGTACGGCGCGATTCCGTGGCGCGCGGTGCCGATGATGCCGGTCGAGATCATGCTGCTGCCGCAGTGGTTCCCGTTCCACCTGTCGAAGGTGTCGTACTGGGCGCGCACCGTGATCGTGCCGTTGCTCGTGCTGAACGCGAAGCGCCCGCTCGCGAAGAACCCGCGCGGCGTGCGCATCGACGAGCTGTTCATCGATCCGCCCGTCAACGCCGGCTTGCTGCCGCGCCAGGGTCACCAGAGCCCCGGCTGGTTCGCGTTCTTCCGCGTGGTCGACCATGCGCTGCGCGCGGCTGACGGCCTGTTCCCGAACTACACGCGCGAACGCGCGATCCGCCAGGCCGTTTCGTTCGTCGACGAGCGCCTGAACGGCGAGGACGGCCTCGGCGCGATCTATCCGGCGATGGCCAACGCGGTGATGATGTACGACGTGCTCGGCTACGCGGAAGATCATCCGAACCGCGCGATCGCACGCAAGTCGATCGAGAAGCTGCTCGTCGTGCACGACGACGAAGCGTATTGCCAGCCGTGCCTGTCGCCGGTGTGGGACACGTCGCTCGCCGCACATGCGCTGCTCGAGACGGGCGACGCGCGGGCCGAGGAAGCCGTGCTGCGCGGCCTCGAATGGCTGCGCCCGCTGCAGATCCTCGACGTGCGCGGCGACTGGATCTCGCGCCGCCCGCACGTGCGGCCCGGCGGCTGGGCTTTCCAGTACGCGAACGCGCACTACCCGGACGTCGACGATACGGCGGTGGTCGCGGTGGCGATGGATCGCGCGCAGAAACTCCGGCAGAACGACGCGTATCGCGATTCGATCGCACGCGCGCGCGAGTGGGTCGTCGGGATGCAGAGCAGCGACGGCGGCTGGGGCGCGTTCGAACCGGAAAACACGCAGTACTACCTGAACAACATCCCGTTCTCGGATCACGGCGCGCTGCTCGATCCGCCGACGGCCGACGTGTCGGGCCGCTGCCTGTCGATGCTGGCGCAGCTCGGCGAGACGCCGCTGAACAGCGAGCCGGCGCGCCGCGCGCTCGACTACATGCTCAAGGAGCAGGAACCGGACGGCAGCTGGTACGGCCGCTGGGGGATGAACTACGTGTACGGCACGTGGACGGCACTGTGCTCGCTGAACGCGGCCGGCCTGACGCCGGACGATCCGCGGATGAAGCGCGGCGCGCAGTGGCTGCTGTCGATCCAGAACAAGGACGGCGGCTGGGGCGAGGACGGCGACAGCTACAAGCTGAACTATCGCGGCTTCGAACAGGCGCCGAGCACGGCGTCGCAGACGGCCTGGGCGCTGCTCGGCCTGATGGCGGCCGGCGAGGTGAACAACCCGGCGGTGGCGCGCGGTGTCGACTACCTGATCGCCAACCAGAACGAAGAAGGCCTGTGGGACGAGGCGCGCTTCACGGCGACGGGCTTCCCGCGCGTGTTCTACCTGCGCTACCACGGCTATCGCAAGTTCTTCCCGCTGTGGGCGCTCGCGCGCTATCGCAACCTGAAGCGCGACAACACGACGCGCGTCACGTTCGGGCTGTAACGCGTGGCGACGCAATCCACCGGCATGCTGCCCGTCATCGCCGTGACGGGGATGGCGTTCGAGGCGCGCATCGCGCGCGGCGACGGCGTCGAAGCGGTCTTCGCCGCGCGCGCCGACCGGCTCGAACGCGCACTGACCGAGGCGACCGCGCGCGGTTGCGCGGGCATCGTGAGCTTCGGCACCGCGGGCGGGCTCGCGCCCGACCTCGCGCCCGGCGCGCTCGTGATCGCGAACGCGATCGACGGGCCGTTCGGCCGCGTCGAGACCGATACGCGCTGGAGCACACGGCTCGTCGCCGCGCTGCACGACACGCCGGTGTGGGCGCGCGTCACGCGCGGCACGATCGCGGCCGTGGGCGCACCGGTCGTCGGCGAACAGGAAAAGACGGCGCTGCATCGCGCGAAGGGCGCGCTCGCCGTCGACATGGAGTCGCATATCGCGGCGGCCTTCGCGGCGGCGCGCGGTGTGCCGTTCGCGGTGTGCCGCGCGATCGTCGATCCGGCGTGGCGCACGTTGCCCAGCGCGGCGACGGCCGGCCTGCGCGACGACGGCAGCACGGCGATCCTGCCGATCCTGCGTGAACTGCTGAAACAGCCGTCGCAGCTCGGCCCGCTGCTGCAGGTGGCCGGCGACGCGCGCGCGGCGCGCACGACGCTGATCCAGGCGCGGCACGCATTCGAGCGTGCGGGCGCGATGCGGATCGTCTGAGCGGCGTTCGCCGCTTTTTTCTTTCCCTCCTCTTCCCGTTTCTCGCCGACGAATCGCGGACAAATCGCGGACAAAAAAAGAGCGCTGCAGACTTGAACTGCAGCGCTCTTTTTCCTTGCGGCGGTGGCCGTTGCAGCGTTACTGCGCGGCCGGACTGCTCGCAGGCGTTGCCGGCGCGGTTGCCGATGCCGCGGCAGGCGCAGCAGCCGGCGTGCTCGCCGGCATCGCACCTTCCGCACCCGGATCGTCGTACTGCGGCAGCCCCGGCGCGGCCGGCGCATTGTTCGGCGCCGCGCCCGGTGTACCGCCCGACTCGCCCGGATCCTCGTAGTTCGGCAACCCCGGCACGGCAGGCGTCGCGGCCGGCACGGCGCCCGATTCACCCGGTTCGTTGTAGGTCGGCAGCGTCGCCGCCGACGACTGGCTGCGGTACGTCAGCGACTTGCGCTGCTGCAGGTATGCGTCGCGCACGAACGAATACGGATCGAGCGCGGCCTGCTTCAGCAGGTCGGTCGCGCCGAGCAGGTCCGACCGCGCGCTGATGAACTGCGCGATGTACATCGGGTTGCGCGCGGCCGGCTCGATGTAGTTGAGCAGGTTGAAGCGCACGTCCACCGCGCGGCCGACGCCGTCGCGGAACGTGCTCGGCCCGAACACGGGCAGCACGAGGTACGGGCCCGACGGCACGCCCCAGCGTGCCATCGTCAGGCCGAAGTCCTGGTGATGCTTCGGCAGCCCGGCCGGCGTCGCGATGTCGATCAGGCCGGCGACGCCGAACAGCGAGTTCATCGCGACGCGCATCAAGTCCTGCGTCGCATCGGTGATGCGCAACTGCAGCAGGTTGTTCGCGATGTTGCCGAGGTCGCCGAGGTTCGAGAAGAAGTTGCTGATCGCGGTGCGCACGGGCGTCGGCGTGACCTTCTGGTAACCCTTCGCGATCGGCTGGGCGATGTTCGTGTCGACGGTGTCGTTGAACTTGTACATCGCCCGGTTCATCGGCTCGAGCGGGTCGTTGGGGTTGCGGTTCGGTCCCGTCGCGCAGCCGGTCAGCACTGCGCTGGCGGCAACGGTCGCCGCAATGATTCGCACCTTATTCATTGATTCCTTGCGATTGGTTCTTGGCGCGTTTGACGCGCGGTTTGCCCATCAGGACGGGCTGGAACACCACGGCGCCGATCAGCGTGCAGGTCAGGGCCAGCGCGAGCAGCTTGCCCATGCTCGACGTGCCCGGATGGTGCGACAGCCACAGGCTGCCGAATGCGGTCGCCGTCGTCGCGGCGCTGAACAGGACGGCGTGCGTGAGGCTCGAATGCAGCAGCCCGGTTTGCCCCCCGCGCCACGCCATCACGAAATACACCTTGAACGCGACGCCGACGCCGAGCATCAGCGGCAGCGCGATGATGTTCGCGAAGTTGAGCGACATGCCGAGCACGACGCACAGTTCGAGCGTCACGATGCCCGACACGAGCAGCGGCACCAGCGTGCGCAGCACGTCGCCGAAGCGGCGCAGCGTGACCCACAGCAGGATCGTGATCGAGATGATCGACCACAGTGCCGCATGCAGGAACGCGTTGATGATCGTGTCGGCCGAATGCAGGATCGAGATCGGCCCGCCGGTCGCGCCCGGTTCCGCGGCCTTCACGGTCTTCGCGAAGCGGCGCAGCATGTTGTCGTCGTTCGGGTCGACGCCCTTCGGCACCTTCGGCGAAATCTGCACGAGTGCATGGCCGTCCGGTGCGACCCAGTCGCGCACGAGCTGCGGCGGCAGCGATTCGCGCGTGATGTCCTGCGGCTGCAGCAGCGAGGCGAGCTGGTTGAGCGCGATGCGCAGCGTGTCGGAGAACGCACGCTCGGCGCGGTCGCGCGTCGCGGCGTCCGCGGCGGCGAGTTTCGCGAGCGAGGCCGACAGGTGCTGCGCGGCGGCCGCGCCCGGGCCCGGATGATCTTCGGCCGCGTAGCTCAGCAGGTCCGACACGCGCTTGAGCGCGGCGACGCGCTGCGCGTCGGTCGCGGGCGGCGCGG
>NZ_ASSI01000124.1:0-16650 GCF_000466765.1 Burkholderia sp. AU4i
CGTGTGCTCTTCCGATCTGGGCGGCGCGGCCGGCTGCGTCAGCGCGGGCAGCAGGTCGCTCGCGGCGGCTGCGATCGCCGCGCGCTTGGCCGGCTGGTCGGCGGGGATGAAGGTCGACAGCGTGGTCGTGCGGCCCACTTCGGGCAGTGCGTCGAGGCGCTTCGCTGCCGCGTCGGCATCGGCGAGCGACGGCGCGAGCAGCGTGACGTCGTTGACGGCGGCTTCCGGCGAATCCTTCAGCGCGAGCAGCGTCGCCATCGATTCGCTGTGCGGATCCTTCAGGTGCAGCGGGTTGAAGTCGAAGTGGAGAAATGCGAGCAGCGGCAGCGCGCCGACCACGACCACGAGCGTGCCGATCAGGATCGGCTTGCGATGGCGATCAAGGTAGTCGTCGACCGGCGCGAGCCACGGGAAGCCCGGCGTCTTCGATTCGCCCGGCGGCGCGAACAGGCGCAGCAGCGCCGGCAGCAGCGTGATCGTGGTCAGCAGTGCGACGAACATCCCGACGCCCGCGATCAGGCCGAGTTCGGACACGCCGCGATAGGCGGTGGGAATGAACGAGAAGAAGCTCGCCGCGACGGCCGCGGTGGCCAGCGCGAGCGGCATGCCCATCGAGTGCGCGGCGCCGATCAGCGCGTGATCGATGCGCGGATCGCGGAAGCGCTCCTCGCGGTATTTCACGCCGTACTGGATCGAGAAGTCGACGCCGAGGCCGACGAACAGCACCATGAACGCGACCGAGATCATGTTCAGCGAGCCGACCATCGCGAGGCCGAGCGCGGCGGTCACGACGAGGCCGACGAACAGCGTGACGAGCACCGAGCCGATCATCCGCTTCGAGCGCAGCGCCAGCCACAGGATGACGAGGACGGCGAGCAGCGTGAGCGCGCCGTTGAGCGCCGCGCCATCTTCGACGGACGCGAATTCGTCGTCGGCGAGCGGCTGTTCGCCGGTCAGGCGCACGACGGCGCCGTAGTGCTTCTCGAGGTCGAGCGAACGGGCCGCGTCGCGGATCACCTGGCTGGTTTCCGCGCCGGCCTTCAGCGCGCCGTAGTTGACCACCGGCTGCACGGTGACGAACGCGCGCGCGGGCTGCCGCGCGGCATCGTTGTCGACCAGCGCGCGCCACGAGAACGCGGCCGGCTTGCCGGCCAGCACGTCGTCGACCGTCGCGGCGCTGCGTGCGAGCAGCTTCGCCATCGCGGGCAGTTTCACCTGGCCGGTCAGGAGCGGCTGGCCGAGCGTGGTGGAGAGTGTGGTCGCGAGGCCGGTCAGGCTCGGGTTCTTCGCGAGTTCGTTGACGAGCGGGCGCGCGCTCGCGAGCTGCGAGGTGGTATCCGTGACCTCCTGCGGCGACAGGAACAGCAGCCCGTTGTGCTCGAAGAACGGCCCGCCGCCGGGCTCGGCGACCTGGCCGATGCGGCCGGCGTCGGCATCCTTGCGCAGCGCTTCGGTCAGCGCATGCGCGGCGGCGTTCGCGAATTCGGGCGCCGGTGCCTCGACGACCGCGAGGATCGTGCCGTTGCGTTGCGGGAACGCCTTGTCGACGGCCTGCCCGAGGGCGGCCCATTGCGGCTCGGCATCGACGAGCTTGCTGATGTCGGTGTTGATCTTGAAATGCTGCGCGACATAGACGCCGCTGAACGCGGCGATGACGAGCGACAGGACGACGACCCAGACGGGGCGGCGCACCGACCATGCAACGAGTCGGACGATGAGAGATGTCACCATGTGGCGGTGGGGAGCGGCTGGCAAGGGCAAAGTAGCCAAGTATACCGGCGCAGCGTGGCGGCGGTCGTGACGTTGGGGGTTTCGGGGCGGGAAGGAGATTTGTTCGCGACGGCGGAATCGATACCGATGGTTCGCCGGTTTGTAAGGGGATATTTACATAATCGGCGCCGCCGTGCCTCGTCGCGCCGCCGCACGCCTGTGACAAAGGAACCTGAAAGGTAACAGTCGGTCACGGCGGCGCACCGAGGCGTCGGGCCCGGTATACTTTGCTCCGTCGGCCGGTGCAATGAACCGGTCGTTTTTTCTCATCGAGCGATATTCGTATGAAACGTCATCTGTTTGCTTTCGTCGCGGCGGCCGCCGTGTCGGTTTCCGCTTTTGCGCAGAGCGCGCCGGTCGATATCGTCCGCAGTGCGGTCGAAGGTACCGTCAACGCGATGAAGGCCGATCCGGCCGCACGCGGCGGGGACATGGCGAAGGTCTCGGCGGTCGTCGAGCAGCGCTTCCTGCCCGCGACCAACTTCGAGCGCACGACCCGCATCGCGGTCGGCGACGCGTGGAAGCAGGCCACGCCGCAGCAGCAGCAGGAGCTTTACAAGCAGTTCAAGCTGCTGATGACGCGCACCTACGCCGCGTCGCTCGCGCAGCTCGGCAGCCAGGACGCGAAGTTCTCGTTCAAGGCCGGCGGCGCGTCGGGCGCCGACGCGCTCGTGCAGTCGACCGTCACGACGCCGGGCGACAGCCAGTCGGTCGGTTATCGTCTCGGCAAGGTCGGCAACGACTGGAAGATCTACGACATCGACATGTCGGGCGCATGGCTGATCCAGGTCTACCAGGGCCAGTTCAAGAGCCAGCTCGCATCGGGCGGGATCGACGGCCTGATCGCGTATCTGCAGAAACACAATTCGCGGACGAACTGACCGCTGCTGCGCGGTTCGGAATCCGGATGCATGAAGGGCGCCCTCGGGCGCCCTTGTTTATTTACCCTGGGGCGTGCACGCGCAAGTCCACGCCGCCTTCGCACACATCGAGGCTCGCTGTGCGCGGCCTACTGATACGTCATGGTGAAGGTCAGCACGGCGTTTGCGCTGCCGGCTGTTACCTTCGCGGCCGTCTGGTAGTACCTGGCGGTGAGCGGGATCGTGTAGGAGCCGCCGGTCGATTTGCTGTAGCTCGTCAGCGTGTACTGCGTGTTGTATTTCAGCGCGTTGCCGTTGCCGTCCTTCAGTTGCAGGCCGATACCGGTGGCCGTCGAACCGCTCGACAGCGCCAGCACGCCGTTGGTGCTGTCGAGGACGGCATTGACCGGGATGAACTGGTACTGGATCGAGTTCAGGCCTGTCGGGCAGGCGTTGACCGCCACGTTGAGCGAGACGGCCTGCTTGTTGGTCGAGCCGATGCCCGTGAATTCCGACTGCATGGGCGAGCCCATGTTGACCGTCACGTTCGGCGTGGTGCACGCCGCGACATTGACGATGGTCGAGGTCAGCGAATACGACACGTGGCTCGAAGCGGAGACCGCAAACGGGCCGTTGATGTTTGCTCCCCCCGTCGAGGGCGCTCCCTCGAACAGCACGCCGCCCGTCACCGTGCCCGCCGTGATGGCGCCGGTCTTGACCAGCGCCACCTGAACCTGGCCGCCGTTGGTGACCAAACTGTTCGTACCGTTTTGGTTACAGGCCCACCCAGCCCAAGGGCTGGGTAGCGGCGGCCTCGGCGTGCCGAGATCGTCCCAAGGCTGCCATCCACAACCGTTCGCATAGGAACGCACGCCGATCGCGACACCGACGCCCGGCACATTGGTATTCCAGACCGTATAGGCCACACCATTCGGCCCGGCGACCGTCATGCCGGCCTTGGTCATCGACAGCGCTTCGAAGGCCATACCCGAGAATGCAGAACCCGACACGAGGCAACTATAGAAGTTGGTGGTGGCCGGAGTACTGGCCCAGGTCGTCAGCACCGTACCGATCGCTGCGTCGCGCGGGATCGTCACCGAAGCCGGCATCGAGATCGTCACCGTCTGTGCCGTGCCAGTGCAATTGGCGCTCTGCGCGAACGCGGCACGCGAACCCGGACCAAGCATCAACGCTACCAGCGCGAGCAACCAGAACACCATGCGGCCCCAGCCGCGCGCCGACTTCGCCTGCCGGCGCTTCGCGGTCGAATTTTCGTTTCGTTTCATGACCTCTCCCAGGCTCATTTCATCAGCAGCGCTCATTTCGTACATACCGCTTCCGTATCGGTCCACCGTTGCCGGCTCGTCTTGCTCGCCGGCGCAAGCGTGTAGGACAGCGAACAACCCTCGGCGGCCGTGTCGCCCCACTTCACCTTCAACGTGCCGGTATCCGTCTTCACGCCGCGCAGCACGACGCGGCCATCCTGCGCCACGGTGCCGACGTTCTGCCCCGCCGCATCGCTCACTTCTGCGCCGAAGGGAACCGGCTCACCATCGGCCATGCGCGCGCGCATGATCACCGCGCGTCCGCCGCCCTCGGTCTCGTACTTCAGTCGCACCACCGCACCCGCGGTCGGCGCGACGTGCTGCGCGCTGGATTTCAGCTCGACGCTCATCGGCACGCCCTTCGGATCGATTTCCACCTCGTTGGTCGAGAACGGCGTCAGGGTCGATACCAGGGCATGACCGAACCGATCGATGCGCAGGCCGCTGCCGGCCGTCACGCGTGCGCCGTTTGCGTCCTTGGCCTCGACGATCGCCATCGTCTCGCCCATGGTCGGCGTAAAGGCCACGCCGCCGGCATAGGCCACCATGCCGCCCGAGATGCCGCCGCCGTACTGCGTAAAGCCGGTGCCCTTCGAAGCGTTGCCCGACAAGGTCGCATACGGCGCCATGTAGGACACGTTGCCGCCGACGTTGACGGTCGCACCGGTGCCGCTGCCGCGGGTATGACCGACGTTCACGCCATAGCTGAGCGCGTTGTCGATACCGAGCGAGCCGGTCAGCGACTGCTGGACCAGGGTTGCGCCGTGGCTGTCGTGTTGCAGGCTGGTCGACGAGTACAACGTGCGCGAGCCGAGGTTCAGCGGGATCGACACGTTCAGCATGAAGCGGTTGTCCCAGCGGTTTTGCGTCGCGTCGAATTGGCGCGCGACCGACACGCCGTAGTTGATGCGCCGGAAATTGTTGCTGTAGCCGGCCTGGAACTGCGTGTCGTTGCCGCTGCGATTCCAGTAATTGACGGTCGAGCCAGACAGGTAGAACGAGCCCCAGCCTTCCGGCAGGCCCTGGTTCAGCATGACCTGGAACTGACCGCGACGCACGCCGCCCGACAGCAGGCCGTTCACGCCGCCGGTCTGCTGGCTGCGCAACTGCATGGCGTCTTGCAGGCCCAGGTAGCCGCTGCTCGAATAACGATAGGCGGCCACCGCGATATTGGTGTTGGTCGGACTGATCAGCTTGCTGTACGAGAGCTTCACGCTCTGGCCGTGGCGCGTGCCCATGCCGGGCAGATCGGTGTTGGCCTGCGTGATGTCCAGCGCAAACGAGCCCAGCCCGGTGTTGAGCGCGACGCCGGCCAGGCCCGCCAGGTAGCCGGGCGCGGCCGTCATGCCGCCGTAGCCGGTGATCAGGTTGGTGAAACCGTGCTGTACGGTCGCCTGGAATAGCGCGGGCTTGCTCGACAGCAGCGGACTGCGGTACTGGCCGGCCGTCACGCTGAAACGCGTGATGCCGGGCCGCAGCGAACTGACGGCCGACGCATACGGCACCTTGAAGGTGTGGATGCTGCCGTCGGCTTCGGTCACGATGACGTCGAGGTCGCCGCCATAACCGGTCGCATAGAGATCGTCGATCTCGAACGGGCCGGTCGCGACGTTGGCGCTGTAGACGATGTTGCCGTTCTGGCGCACTTGCACCAGCGCATTGCTGTTGGCGATGCCGTGGATGGTCGGCGCATAGCCGCGTTGCGATTCCGGATACATGCGCTCGTCGCTGGCGATCCGCACGCCGCGAAAGCCCACGCTGTCGAACATCGAGCCGTCGGTGAACGCGTCGCCGATCACGAGCTGCGCCTTCAGGCGCGCGATCGAGCGCTGCAGGCTGGTCTGCACGCTCTGGTAGTGCGTGCCGCCGTGCGTGTTGTAGGTGGTGTTGCCGTTGTGGCGGAAGCGCCAGGGCCCGACGTTCAGGCCGGCGGTCAGGCCCAGGTAGGCCTGGGTCGACGAGGCGCCCTGGTTGTCGGCGCGGTAGAGGTTGCCGTTGTACGACAGCAGCGCAGCCGGCACGCCCTCGTCCCAGTAGCGCGGATCCACGTAGCCGCGCGCCGCGCGGCTCAACGAGGCCTGCGGGATGCTGACGTCGAGCCGCTGCTCGCCATTGTCGAAGGTGGCGACGGCGTCCGGCACCAGCATGCCGATCGTCGCGCAGGCATGGTTCGAGTCCGTCAGCATGCGCGTCGCTTCGGGCGACAGCTTCGCGAGATCCACCCCGACCTGCTGCAGCAGCTCGCGATCGAAGCAGGGCTGGACGTTGTTTCGGCTGTCGTCCACCTGGCGCAGTGTGATCGCGGTACGACCGATCCAGTTCGTGTTGACGTACAGGTCGGCGCGATACGAACCCGGCGCCGCGGCATTGCCTTTTTCGAAGCGACTGACGTCCACCCGCGTGCCGCCCGGGCGCTGCAGGAACAGGTCGTCGAACTGGACTTCCGCCACCTGTGTGGCGCTTGTGGTCTGCGCCATCGCGCCCGTCGACGCAAACACCGACAGCGCGAGCAGGAAGCACGGGCGCGGGCGCCAGCGCACGAATGGCGGCAAACTCGAAAGACGTTGGATCACGATAGGCACCCGAGCGTGAGCAAGCCTCCGCCCTGCCCGGGCGGGCATGCTTGGTCTTGCTGTGGAAAGGACGTGGCGCGCTACCCGCGCCTCGCGCAATGGAAGAGAGTCAGTCGCGCATCATCGCGACGGCGCGGCGGCGTCTGACCGCAATGGCGTCTCGCCGATGACCGAGCCGCCGTAGTCGTTCAGCGTCGTGTAACGCACGCTGGCGCCGGCCGAGCCGGGCACATCGCCTTTCAGCGGGAAGGCGCGCGTCTCGCCGGGCCCGACCATGCCGCCATCGTCGAAGATTGCGCTGCGTCCGCCCGACTGCACGCTGATCATGGTCAGCGACACATGGAACGGCGTCGGGTTGTGCGCCTCGATCGCCGGTTTGCCGTCGGCCTGTGTGAGCCGCCAGGTGAGCTGCGCCGGCGCGTCGGCCGATGAACCCGCGAGTTTTTCCGGACGATAGAACAGCTTGATGCGCGAACGGAATGCGAGCTGGATACGGTTCGTGTCCGCGTCCGCCGCGCTCGGCTTGGGCGGCACCTCGAGCACATTGAGCCAGAACACCGACTCGTGATCCTGCGGCATGGGCTCGCCGGTGTAGACGATGCGCAGCGTCTGCGATCTGGACGGATCGATCCGCGAGATCGGCGGCGTGACGGTGAAGGGCACCTTGGTCGTGGACGGCGCGCCGCGCACGTCACCTGTATCGACCCACGACTGCACGAGCGCGGGCGACTGGCCGGCGTTCGACAGCTTGAGCGTGACCTCGGATTCGCTCGCGGCATAGATTACGCGCGTGCCGCCGATCACCACCGATGCATCGGCGGGCGCTGCCAGGTAGCCGAGCCATGCGGCGCATGCGGTGGCGATCGCGCGCCGGAGTGTGTTTCGAAGCTTCATGATGGAGATCGATGCAGGTAGCGAGCACGAGGGGCGGTGCGACGTCGTGCCGCTCCGCCCGATCTTGCTATGTATAACTAAGTGATTGGTTACTGATAAACGAGCGAGTACATCACGCTCGACGTCGCCGCGCCTGCCGTTGCAGCGCCGGTTGCGAAGTACTGCGCGTAGTAGTTCAGCGTGGCGGTGCCGGCCGGGCTGATGGCGACCGACTTCGAGTTTTGCGAGGCGTCAGCCGCACCGATCTTGATAGGCGAATAGGTGCTGTCGCCGTTCAGCAGCTGGATCTCGACGTTGGTCGCGCCGCCGGCGGCCAGGATCAGGTTGCCGGTGGCGGTGTCGACCGTCGGGCCCGGTTCGAAGTAGGTGTGGACGTTGCCCGACGCCGGCGTGCAGGCCGTCAGTGCGATGTTGAAGGGCGTGCGGTTGGCATACTGGCCTGCGGCGGCCAGCGCGCTGGTCGACACCGATTGCAGCGGCACATTGAAGTTGTTCGAGCCGCTACCGTTGCCGTTGATCGTGCAGGTTTGCGCGGTAACGCTGCCGTTGAACGTGATTGTGCCGTCGGTTGCGGATGCGATTTGCGACGCAGTGGCTGCAGCCACGAACAACACGGCGGTAATGAGTTTGGTTTGCATGTTTTGGTTTCCGAAAGAATCGATCTGGATGGTGATACGACGCCGACGCGATATCCGTTGACAGCGCGACGCGACATCCAACGGCAACCCGAAAAGGCATCACACGGCCGAATATTATGTTTTCGGCTTGGTTACACTTGGACAGAACGAATGCTACTGGCGTCAACAATTCGTAAGATGAACAATTGTCACTTCGCGGTGGCACCAATAAAAAATGCCGTTCAGCGTGACTGAACGGCATTCGCCCTCGGGTGCCTGGTGCGTTGCCGTGCGTCAGGTGCCGACGCCGAGCATCCGCAGGCAATCGTCGACCACCGCGTCGACGAACGCGGCGCGATCCGTTTCCGGTGCCGCGATGATGTGGTCGGTCGCGCCGTGCACGCCCGCATAGATCAGCAGCGCGGTGACCTGCGGGTGCGCGAGCCGCCACGTGCCGGCCCGTGCGCCGCCGTCGAGAATCGCGCCGAGCTGTTCGAGGATCGCGTTCTTGTCGGCATTCGCGCGATCGTGGTGATGGTGATTCGCGTAGACGATGTCGTGCGTGCGATAGGTCGCCGCGTAGGTTTCGATGTTGGTTCGGATCCACGCGCGCAGGCGTGCGAGCCAGTCGTCGGCGTCGCACGCGTCCACCGCATGCTGCAACCGGTCGAGGAACGACGCCGTGTAGCGCTGCGCGAGCGCGGCGAGCATGTCGGATTTCGATTCGAAGTAGTGATAGAACGTGCCCTTCGCCACCTGCGCGTGCTCGACGATCTCGCTGATGGTCGTCGCTTCCACGCCCTGCGCGAGGAACAGCGTCTCGGCCGCGACCATCAGCTCCTCGAGGCGCACTTCCGCCGGCTTCGTGCGCGGCAGCTTGCCCGCCGGCGAGCCTTTTTCGGCAGATCGCGACGCCGAGCTACTTTCGCCGATGCTCGACCGCGAACTTGATCAGCTCGGCCTGTCCCTCGATCTCCAGCTTGCGCTTCAGGTTGAGCCGGTGCGTCTCGACCGTGCGCACCGACAGCCCCGTCTGCTGCGCGATCTGCTTGCTCGACAGCCCTTCCGCCAGCGCGTCGAGGATGTCGCGTTCGCGCGGCGTGAGCCGGTCGAGCGGCGACGCGGTCGTGCTCGCGTGGATCATCCGCGCGGCGAGCCCTTCGCTGAAGAACGTCTGGCCCGCCAGCACCGTGCCGATCGCGCGCACGATCTCGCTCGCGGGCGAATCCTTCAGCAGGTAGCCGCTCGCGCCGGCACGCACGGCCTGCGTCACGTATTCGACATTGTCGTGCATCGACAGCATCAGCACGCGGATGCCCGGAAAGCGTTCGTGAAACACGCCCGCGAGCGTGATGCCGTTCATTCCGTTCATGCCGATGTCCATCAGCGCGAGATCGGGTTCGAGCGACGCGGCGAGCGCGAGCGCCTCGTCGGCGTTGCCGGCTTCGCCGACCACGGACAGGTCGGCCGCTTCGAGCCGCATCCGCAAGCCGTCGCGCACGAGCGGGTGATCGTCGACGAGCAGCAGTCGGGCGACGGGCCGGGCGGTGTCGGGGGCGCTCATGCGTGAAAGGTCTCCTGTGATGGGGCGCGTCATGACGCGGCGCCGGGCAGCGGCACGCGCGCGGCGACGATCGTGTGGCCGACCTGCGACGTGATCGTCAGCGTGCCGCCGAGCGCGTCGAGGCGCTCGCGCATGTTGCGCAGGCCGATGCCGTGGCGCACGTCGGCCTGCGAGCGTTCGGCGTCGAAGCCGCAGCCGTTGTCGGCGATGGTCAGCGTGACGGATTGCGCGCCGACGTCGAGCGTGACGGCCGCGCGCGACGCGCGCGCATGATGCACGATGTTGCTCAACGCTTCCTGCGCGATCCGGAACAGCGCGGTGTTGACCGCCGCGGGCAGCGGCCGGGCGCCGCTGTGTGCGACCTGCGTATAACCGATGTCGACGCCGCTTTCGGCGCCGAGCTCGCGCACCAGCTGCTCGAGCGCCGCCGCGAGGCCGAGATCGTCGAGCATCGCGGGGCGCAGCGCATGCGAGATGCGTCGCACTTCACGCAGCGTGTCGCCGAGCCGCACGACGCCCGAGGTCAGCGCCTGCTCGGCCTCGGGCATGCGCGCGGTACCGCGTTCGAAGCGCGCGAGCGCGGATTCGAGCATCAGCTTCGCCGATACCATCATCTGGCTGATCCCGTCATGCAGCTCGCGTGACAGCCGCGCCCGCTCCTGCTCCTGCGATTCGACGACGCGCTGCGCGAGCAGCTTGAGCTTCGCGTCGGCACTGCGCGACTCGCTGACGTTCAGCACCAGCGCGCACACGGCGATCGCGGCGGCACCCGTGAGTGCGATCGCGGTGAGCCAGCTCATCGTGCGCTCGATGTTCGCGGACGCGCGCGCGTCGATGCGCTGCAGCGCGGTGTCGACATCGTCGAGATAGATGCCGGTGCCGACCATCCAGCCCCAGCGTTCGAGCGCGATGACGTAGCCCAGCTTCGGCGCGACGCGGCCCGTCGACGGCCGCTGCCACGCGTAGCGCACGTAGCCGCCGCCGCTCGACGCCGCGCCGATCAGCTTCTGGATCGTCAGCGCGCCCTGCGGGTCGCGCATCGACCAGTAGTTGTGGCCGACCCGCTCGGGCTCGCGCGGATGCATCAGGGAATTGCCGTGCAGGTCGTACACGAAGAAATAACCGTCCGGGCCGAAATCCATCTTCTGCAGCATCGCGAGCGCCTGCGTGCGCAGCAGCGCGTCGTCGCGCGCGTTGCGGCCGCTCGCGTCGTAGAGCGGCATGATCGCGCTCGTCGCGAGCTCGACGTAGTGCTTGAGCTCGACCTCCTTGCTCGACAGGTACGCGGCCTGGATCGTCGCATGCTGCGTGCGCGCGAGGGACGTCGCCTGCTGGCGCACGCCGAAACCGATGCCGGCGATCGCGAGCAGGAACGGCACGATGGCCAGAAGGAAGATCTTTGCCTTGAGTCTCATGGTGGTGCGAAGCGGCCGCGCACCGCGCGGGCCGGCCGGGCGAGGCAGCCGCGCGGCGGCGTGTCGAGGCGACATTGTCGGCGATTTTGCGCGCGGGCGGCGACAGTGGCCGGGCAGCCGCCCTGCCGTCGCCCGGCGGTGGCCCGTTCAGGCCCGCCGCGCCGCGAGGCCGCCGGAGGGGGCCGCGAGCACGACGATGCGGTTGCGCCCGCCTTCCTTCGCGCGATACAGCGCGTCGTCGGCCAGCTTCAGCGCGGCCTGCATGTCGTCGTCGTGTTCCGGATAGCTCGTCGTCACGCCGATGCTCACCGTCAGGCGGCCGGTCGCCCCGGCGTCGTGCCGGATGCCGAGATCGAGGACGCCCGTGCGGATCGTCTCGGCGATCGACGCCGCGCCGTCCGTGTCGACGTCGGGCAGCACGACGACGAACTCCTCGCCGCCGTAGCGCGCCGCGTAGTCGGCCGGGCGGCGCAGGCAGCCGGCGATGCAGTGGCCGACCGCGGCGAGCGCGTCGTCGCCGGCCTGGTGCCCTTGGGTGTCGTTGTAGCGCTTGAAGTAGTCGACGTCGATGAACAGCAGCGACAGCGCGTGCTGCGAGCGTGCGGCCCGGCGCCATTCGCGTGCGAGCGTGACGTCGAGCATGCGGCGGTTGTCGAGGCCCGTGAGGCCGTCGGTGCGCGCGAGCGCCTGCAGTTCGGTTTCCGCGCGGTGGCGCTTGCGCAGCTGCACGTCGAGCAGCAGCGACAGGCCGACGAAGCCGATCGCGAGCGCGACCATCGCCGAGCCGATCGGAATCGCACGGTCGTACCACGCGGCGTAGGTATCCGCTTCCGAGCGCGCGACCATGATGATGAGCGGCAGGTGCTCGAGATGCCGGAACACGTACAGGCGGCGCACGCCGTCGATCGACGCGGTATCGGCGAAGCTGCCTTCGTTGGCGGTCATGAAGCGCCGGAACGTGCTGGCGCGGCTGATGTCACGGCCGACGATCTTCGGGTCGTACGGCTCGCGCGCGAGCATCTTGCCGTCGGTGTTGATCAGCGCGATCGAGCCGCGATCGCCGAGCGACAGCCGCGAGAACAGGTTCTGGAAATATTCGAGCCGGATCGACATCACGGCGGCGCCGCCGAACGAGCCGTCGGGCTTCGTGATCCGCCGGCTGAGCGCGATGCTCGGCGAGCCGCCGCGCAAGCGCGAATGATACGGGGGGCTGACGTACAGGCCGACGTCGGGATGGTCGCGGTGCACCGCGAAGTACGGCTCGTCGCCGAAGTTGGCCTTGCGCGGCACGTCGCTCTTGCCGTCGACCGCGATGTCGCCCTTCGCGTCGAGCACGTAGATGCCGCCGAGGTACTTGGCCGTCGTCGCACGGTCGAACAGCACCTGGCGGCGCAGCGGCATCGGCAGCTTGACGACATCCGGGTCGTTCGCGCCTTCGACGACGGCCTGCAGCGACAGCGAGTAGATCTCGATGTTGCGCTCGATGTCCCACGACGCCATCAGCGCGAGATTCTGCTGCATCGAGATCGAGCGGTCGCGCGCGTCGATGCGGCCTTCGTACAGCACGATCCCGCACAGGGACAGCAGGAGCAGCGCGATCAGCAGCCCGGTATAGAAGATCAGGTGCGGCAGCAGGAGCCGGCGCAGATGTGCGGCGACACGGCTCGTCAGGCCGGATTCGCTGGGCACTGCGTAATCGGTTTCTGCCATGGTCCGTGGATCGATGGGCATTGCCGCCGGGCGGCGGGCCGATGCAATTGTTCGTATGACGTGGCGGCGGCGATCCGCCACGCGTCCATTCGACGCCTTTCTGCCGGCCGGCGAGAAAATGGACACTGATTACCGGGAATCGCGGCCAGATATACCGGTAAATCGCGCATTTACTGGTGACATCTACGCCGATTCAACGATCCGACGAATCGGGCAGTGCGAATTCAACGGAGTATAACGCGCGCGTTCGCGCGCGCGAAAAATGTTGCGGGCCGTTGATCCGGATCAAGTTTCAGTGAATTCCCGGGCTTGCGAATATCCGGCAAAGCGTTCCGGCGCAAGGCTGTACGGCATGAGCGGCGAAACCGCGGCGCGCGGCCGCCGATTCCATCGGGTTAACGGCAGGCGAGTGAAAAAAATGAAGGTATCGATATGCGCCGATTATTCGTTTCAACAGCCGGGCGAACGCGAAAATGAAAACGGGCGGCCGTTGCGGCCGCCCGTTTCGTGAAGCCCGGCGTACGGGCTTCCGGCTTACGGGCTCCCGGCATACGGGCTCCCGGCACGCCGGAAACCCGCGGCACGGCCGTGCTTATCCGCCGTGCTGTTGCGCCTTGAACGCGAGCCGGAACCGGTGCAGCAGCGGCTCGGTATAACCGCTCGGCTGCGACGTGCCCTGCAGCGCGAGCGCGCATGCGGCCTTGAACGCGGTCGACTGGTCGTAGCCGGGCGCCATCGGGCGATAGTTCGGGTCGCCGGCGTTCTGCTGGTCGACGACGCGCGCCATCCGCTTGAACACGTCGAGCACGAACGCCTCGGTGATCACGCCGTGGCGCAGCCAGTTCGCGATGTGCTGGCTCGAGATGCGCAGCGTCGCGCGGTCTTCCATCAGGCCGACGTCGTGGATGTCCGGCACCTTCGAGCAGCCGACACCCTGTTCGACCCAGCGCACGACATAGCCGAGGATGCCCTGCGCGTTGTTCTCGACTTCGCTCAGGATCTCGGCTTCGCTCCACTCGGCACGCTCGACGACCGGCACGGTCAGCAGCCCTTCGAGCAGCGTGTCGCGTTCGCTCGCGTACGGCGTCTTCTCGAGTTCCTGCTGGACGGCCTGCACGTCGACGAGGTGGTAGTGCAGCGCGTGCAGCGTCGCGGCGGTCGGCGACGGCACCCACGCGGTGTTCGCGCCGGCGCGCGGATGCGCGATCTTCTGCTCGAGCATCGCGTGCATCAGGTCGGGCATCGCCCACATGCCCTTGCCGATCTGCGCGCGGCCGCGCAGGCCGGCCGACAGGCCCGCGAGCACGTTGTTGCGCTCGTACGACTGGATCCACGCCGACGATTTCATGTCGCCCTTGCGGATCATCGGGCCCGCTTCCATCGCGGTGTGCATCTCGTCGCCGGTGCGGTCGAGGAAGCCGGTGTTGATGAACGCGACGCGCGCGGCGGCGGCGGCGATACACGCGGCGAGGTTCACGCTGGTGCGGCGCTCCTCGTCCATGATGCCCATCTTCAGCGTGTTGCGCGGCAGGTTGTACAGATCCTCGATGCGCGCGAACAGCGTATCGGCGAACGCGACTTCGACCGGGCCGTGCATCTTCGGCTTCACGATGTAGATCGAGCCGGTGCGCGAGTTGCGCTTCGCCTTCAGGTCGTGCAGCGAGCACAGCACCGTGACGACGCCGTCGAGGATCCCTTCCGGAATCTCGTTGCCGTCGCGGTCGAGCACCGCGCCGTTGGTCATCAGGTGGCCGACGTTGCGCACGAACAGCAGCGAGCGGCCGTGCAGCGACAGCGTGCCGCCGTCGGGCGTCGTGTACTCGCGGTCGGCGTTCAGGCGGCGCGTGAAGGTCTTGCCGCCCTTCGCGACTTCCTCGACCAGCGTGCCCTGCATCAGGCCGAGCCAGTTGCGGTAGAGCTGGACCTTGTCGTCGGCGTCCACCGCCGCGACCGAATCCTCGCAGTCGATGATCGTGCTGACCGCGGCTTCGAGCACGATGTCCTTCACGTTCGCGAGATCGGCGCGGCCGATCGGCGTCGATGCGTCGATCTGGATCTCGAGGTGCAGGCCGTTGTGCTTCAGCAGGATCGCGGACGGCGCATCGGCCGCGCCCTGGTAGCCGACGAACTGCGCCGGCTGCGCGAGGCCGACGATCCCCTTGGCGGTTTCGACGGCAAGCTGGCCGTCCTGCACGCGGTAGCGCAGCGCGTCGCGGTGCGAGCCGCTCGCGAGCGGCGCCGCGTTGTCGAGCACGTTGCGCGCGTAGTCGATCACGCGCTGGCCGCGCGTCGGGTTGTAGGCGGTGGTGCGTTCGGCGCCGCCGTCTTCCGGCAGTGCATCGGTGCCGTACAGCGCGTCGTACAGGCTGCCCCAGCGGGCGTTCGCGGCGTTCAGCGCATAACGCGCGTTCGACAGCGGCACGACGAGCTGCGGGCCGGCCTGCGTCGCGATCTCGCTGTCGACGTTCGCGGTGGCTGCCGCGACGTTCGACGGGACCGGCACGAGGTAGCCGATTTGTTCGAGGAATGCGCGATACGCGGCGTGGTCGCGCACCGGGCCGGGGTGCGCGCGGTGCCAGGTGTCGAGTTCCTGCTGCAGGCGGTCGCGTTCCGCGAGCAGCTCGCGGTTGCGCGGCGCCAGGTCGTGCACCAGGGCCGAGAAACCGCTCCAGAACGCGGCCTTGTCGATGCCGGTGCCCGGCAACGCTTCGTTTTCAATGAACTGGCTCAGCGCTGGCGCGACTTGCAGTCCTGCTTGGTCGATCATCGTTAATCCTCCCGGGGAAAAATGCGCGCGCGGTTTGGCTGGTTATGTCGCGACGCTTTGTGTGCCGGCGCGGGCAATCTGCGCGTCCTGTTCGGACTTTACGCCAGACACGCCGATCGCGCCCGCGATCCGGCCACCGACCGTGACCGGCACGCCGCCTTCGAGCAACCCCGTCAGCGGCGCGCTGAGAAACGCGGTGCGGCCACCGTTGATCATATCCTCATACGCCTTCGTCTCGCGCCGGCCGAGCGCCGCCGCGCGCGCCTTGTCCTGCGCGATATAGCTGCTCGCCGCCGACGCGCCGTCGAGGCGCGCGAACGCGAGCAGGTGCCCGCCGTCGTCGACGACGGCGATCGACACGGCCCAGCCGTGACGCTCGGCTTCCGCGCGGGCGGCGGCGAGCATGCGTTCGACGTCGGCGAGTTCGAGTTCGGGTTTCGTCTGCATGGCATTCCTCCGGAGTCAGGTCAGTTGACGAGATGGTTGTCGACGAGCTCGATCCAGTGGCGCACCGGCGTGCGGCCTGCGCCGTTCAGGTGAGTCTGGCAGCCTACGTTGGCCGTGACAATCAGGTCCGGGCGTGCGGCTTCGAGCGCGTCGAGCTTGTTGTCGCGCAGCGTCGTCGCGAGTTCGGGCTGCGTCAGCGAATACGTGCCGGCCGAACCGCAGCACAGATGGCCGTCGGCGACATTCGTCAGATCGAAGCCGAGCCGCGTCAGGATGTTTTCCACCGCGCCGCCGAGCCGCTGCGCGTGCTGCAGCGTGCACGGGCAATGAACCGCGATGCGGCGCGGCGTCGATTCGGCCAGCGCGTCGAGCGGCTCGGCCGCGATCACTTCGGCGAGGTCGCGCGCGAGCGCGCTGACGCGCCGCGCCTTCTCCGCGTAGACGGGGTCGGAGCGCAGCAGGTCGCCGTATTCCTTCACGAACGCGCCGCAGCCGCTTGCCGTCAGCACGATCGCTTCCGCGCCCGCTTCGATCGCGGGCCACCATGCGTCGACGTTGCGGCGTGCGCGGGCGAGGCCGGCATCCTGCGCGTTCAGGTGATATTCGGTCGCGCCGCAGCAGCCGGCCTCGCGCGCCGGGCTCACGCTGATGCCGAGCCGGTCGAGCACGCGCGCGGCGGCCGCATTGGTGTTCGGCGACAGCGACGGC